>NZ_MWIG01000035.1:0-35432 GCF_002156145.1 Streptomyces sp. NRRL B-24572
CCCCCGAGAGGACGGTGAGGAAGCGGTCCACGTCCTCCTCCGACGTTCCCGTCGGCAGGGACACCCGGACGTTCCCCTCGCTCAGCACCCCCATCGCGCGCAGCACATGGCTGGGCGTCAGCGTCGAACTCGTGCACGACGAACCGGACGAAACGGAGAAACCCTCCCGGTCCAGCTCGTGAAGGAGCGTCTCGCCGTCGACGTACAGGCAGGAGAAGGTGACGAGGTGGGGGAGCCGGCGCACCGGGTCGCCCACCACCTCCACGTCCGGCACCAGCTCCGGCACCCGGGCCCNNGCCGCCGCCGCCACGATCGCCGGCAGGTTCTCGAAGCCCGGCGCCCGGCCCGACTCCCGTTCGTCCGACGGGCCTTGCGGGGCGAACCGGACGCCCTTGCGCACCGCGAGGAGGCCGACGCCCGCCGGCCCGCCCCACTTGTGCGCGCTCGCCGCGAGCAACGACCAGCCCTCCGGCACCGGCCCCCAGCCGAGCGACTGGGCCGCGTCCACCAGGAGCGGCACTCCCGCCGCCCGGCAGGCCTCGGCGACCTCGGCCACCGGCTGCTCGGTCCCCACCTCGTGGTTGGCCGACTGGAGGCACGCCAGGGCCGTGTCCGCACCCAGCGCCGCCGCGAAGGCGGCCGCGTCCACCGCCCCCGACCGGTCCACCGGCACCTCGGTCACCGTCCCGCCCGCCGCCGCGTGCGTCTCGCCGGCGTGCAGGACGGAGGAGTGTTCGACCGCGGAGACCACCAGCCGGTTTCCGACACGCCGACGTCCCGCGAGCGCGCCGGAGATTCCGGCGTGAACCGCGCGCGTCCCCGAAGGAGTGAACACGAGCTCGTCCGGGCGACACCCCACGGCCTCCGCGGCGGCCTCCCGGGCCGCGTCGAGCAGCAGTCGGGCCCGCCGCCCCTCCCGGTAGAGACGGGCCGGGTCGGCCCAGCCCTCGTCCAGGGCGGCGAGCAGCGCCTGGCGGGCGACGGGGTGCAGAGGAGCGGCGGACGCGGCGTCGAAGTACGGCATCCCCCCACCGTAGAGCGCGGGGATCCACCGCCCGTGGAGCGGGGAGACCCACCACCGCGGGCCCGGGGGCCCACCGCCCGTGGAGCAGGGGGATCCACCACCGCGGGCCCGGGGGCCCACCGCCCGTGGAGCAGGGGGATCCACCACCGCGGGCCCGGGTATCCACCACCGCGGGCCCGGGATCCGCCACCCGTGGAGCGGGGGAGATCCACCACCGCGAGCCCGGAGATCCACCACGCCGGCCCGGGGATCCGGACACGTGATGAGCCCTCGTCAGATGTCCGCCCCCGCGCGCCGCCAGACCGCCGAACGGGCGTCCCGCACCCCCCTCCGGAACCCCGGGGTCCACCCCTTCGGGGACTCGGACGGCGCGTTGGGCACCCTCCCCGCGCGACCCCAAATAGCGTCCAGTAGGGTTTGGTCCGCATAAACATCCAAACCCCTGCCCGCGGCCGGGGCGGCGACCGACCAGCGAGACGGACGGCCGTGGCCGACCACTGCGGGCCGAGACTCTCGGGAAGGCGCTACGTGAGTCCCAACGGCTCCGACCGCTCGTCGCGGCGCCCGATGCGGCGGAAGCTGCCGCAGGTGCTGACTGCGGGCCTGATCCTGGCGACAGCCACGGGCTGCTCGTACAACTGGGAAGACTTCCCCCGCCTTGGCATGCCCACCCCCGTCACGGAAGAGGCGCCTCGGATCCTCTCCCTGTGGCAGGGCTCCTGGGCCGCGGCCCTGATCACGGGCATCCTGGTGTGGGGCCTGATCCTCTGGGCCACCATCTTCCACCGGCGCAGCCGGACCAAGGTCGAGGTACCTCCGCAGACCCGTTACAACATGCCCATCGAGGCGCTGTACACGGTCACTCCGCTCATCATCGTCTCGGTGCTCTTCTACTTCACCGCACGCGACGAGTCGAAGCTCCTCGAGCTCACCCCGAAGCCGCCCCACACGATCAACGTGGTCGGCTACCAGTGGAGCTGGGGCTTCAACTACGTCGAGAACGTGCCCGGTGTGCAGGGTGACGCCAAGACGGACAAGAACCTCGCCTCGCTCCCGGACAAGTTCCTCGCGGACTTCCCGGAGAACGCGGGCGGTGTCTACGACGCCGGCGTCCCCGGCGACCGGAACCCGCAGACCGGCAACCCGGGCCCGACCCTGTGGCTGCCGAAGGGCGAGAAGGTCCGGTTCGTCCTGACCTCCCGTGACGTCATCCACTCCTTCTGGGTGGTCCCCTTCCTCATGAAGCAGGACGTCATCCCGGGTCACACCAATGCCTTCGAGGTCATCCCGACGCAGGAGGGCACCTTCCTCGGGAAGTGCGCCGAGCTGTGCGGTGTCGACCACTCCCGGATGCTCTTCAACGTCAAGGTGGTCTCCCCGGAGCGCTACCAGGCGCACCTGAAGGAGCTCGCCGCGAAGGGGCAGACCGGCTACATCCCGTCCGGCATCGAGCAGACGGACCCGGCTAGGAATGCGGAGAAGCACCAACTGTGAGCATCCACAACGAAACCCAGGGTGCCGCCGCAGCTGAGGACTCGTACGAGAACGAGCTGCCCGTACGGCGCAAGCAGCCCGGCAACGTGGTCATCAAGTGGCTCACCACCACGGACCACAAGACGATCGGTACGCTCTACCTCGTCACGTCGTTCGTCTTCTTCTGCATCGGCGGACTCATGGCGCTCTTCATGCGCGCCGAGCTGGCCCGTCCGGGTACGCAGATCATGTCGAACGAGCAGTTCAACCAGGCGTTCACGATGCACGGCACGATCATGCTGCTGATGTTCGCGACGCCGCTGTTCGCCGGTTTCGCGAACTGGATCATGCCGCTGCAGATCGGCGCGCCCGACGTGGCGTTCCCGCGGCTGAACATGTTCGCCTACTGGCTGTACCTCTTCGGCTCGATCATCGCGGTGGCCGGCTTCCTCACCCCGCAGGGTGCGGCCGACTTCGGCTGGTTCGCCTACTCCCCGCTGTCGGACGCCGTCCGCTCGCCGGGCGTCGGCGCCGACATGTGGATCATGGGTCTGGCCTTCTCCGGCTTCGGCACGATCCTCGGCTCGGTCAACTTCATCACCACGATCATCTGCATGCGCGCTCCGGGCATGACGATGTTCCGCATGCCGATCTTCACCTGGAACGTGCTGCTGACCGGTGTCCTGGTCCTGCTCGCCTTCCCGGTCCTGGCGGCCGCGCTGTTCGCCCTGGAGGCGGACCGCAAGTTCGGTGCCCACGTCTTCGACGCGGCCAACGGCGGAGCGCTGCTCTGGCAACACCTCTTCTGGTTCTTCGGACACCCAGAGGTGTACATCATCGCCTTGCCCTTCTTCGGCATCATCTCCGAGGTCATCCCGGTCTTCAGCCGCAAGCCGATGTTCGGCTACATCGGTCTGGTGGCCGCGACCATCGCGATCGCCGGTCTGTCCGTGACCGTGTGGGCGCACCACATGTACGTCACCGGTGGCGTGCTCCTCCCGTTCTTCTCCTTCATGACGTTCCTCATCGCCGTACCGACCGGCGTGAAGTTCTTCAACTGGATCGGAACGATGTGGAAGGGCTCGCTGTCCTTCGAGACCCCGATGCTCTGGGCCGTCGGCTTCCTGATCACCTTCACCTTCGGTGGTCTGACCGGCGTCATCCTGGCCTCGCCCCCGATGGACTTCCACGTCTCCGACTCGTACTTCGTCGTGGCGCACTTCCACTACGTCATCTTCGGCACCGTCGTCTTCGCGATGTTCTCCGGCTTCCACTTCTGGTGGCCGAAGTTCACCGGCAAGATGCTCGACGAGCGCCTCGGCAAGATCACGTTCTGGACGCTGTTCGTGGGCTTCCACGGCACGTTCCTGGTGCAGCACTGGCTCGGTGCCGAGGGCATGCCGCGTCGTTACGCGGACTACCTCGACGCCGACGGCTTCACCACGCTGAACACGATCTCGACGATCTCCTCGTTCCTGCTCGGCCTGTCGATCCTGCCGTTCTTCTACAACGTCTGGAAGACCGCCAAGTACGGCAAGAAGATCGAGGTCGACGACCCGTGGGGCTACGGCCGTTCGCTCGAGTGGGCGACGTCCTGCCCGCCGCCGCGGCACAACTTCCTCACCCTGCCGCGGATCCGTTCGGAATCCCCGGCGTTCGACCTGCACCACCCTGAGATCGCCGCTCTCGACCAGCTCGAGAACAAGCCGCACGAGGCCGCGGCCCTCACGGGCAGCAAGGAGGCCGGCAAGTGAAGATCCAGGGCAAGATGTTCATCTGGCTGAGCGTCTTCATCCTTGCCATGGCGATCCTGTACGGCGTCTGGTCCAAGGAGCCGGTCGGTACGACGGCGCTCTTCCTGGCCTTCGGCCTGGCCATCATGATCGGCTACTACCTGGCCTTCACGGCCAAGCGTGTCGACGCGATGGCGCAGGACGACAAGGAGGCCGACGTCGCGGACGAGGCCGGTGAGGTGGGCTTCTTCGCCCCGCACAGCTGGCAGCCGCTGTCGCTGGCCGTCGGTGGCGCGCTCGCCTTCCTCGCGATCGCCATGGGCTGGTGGATCCTGTACTTCTCCGCCCCGCTGATCCTCGTCGGCCTGTTCGGCTGGGTCTTCGAGTTCTACCGCGGCGAGAACCAGAACCAGTAGCGGTACCCGCTCCGCACCGGAGCACACCGAGGGGCCCGGACACTTCGTCACCGAAGCGTCCGGGCCCCTCTTTTGCAGCACTCGGCGCGCCTGTCGCGAGAATCGTCCTTAGCGTGAAGTCATGAACGACACGCCGCGCATTCGGACTGTTCTGAGCTGCACTCTTCTGGCCGTCACCGTCACCGCGGGCGCCACCGCCTGCGCGGGCTCGGACAACCACCCGCTGTCGGAGAAGGCCTACGACGCGGCGGACCAGCTCGCGGTCAACGCCCCCGCCGACGGGGCCAAGGCGGACCCCGAGAAGCCCCTGGAGATCACCGCCAAGGACGACGACGCCCGGATCACCGACGTCACCGCCACCGACGCCTCGGGTCACCACCTGGCCGGCGAACTCACCGCGGACGGCCGGCGCTGGCGGTCCACGGCCTCCCTGGCGGCCGGCGCCCGTTACACCGTCCAGGTGGCCACGGAGGACGAGGACGGCGCGCCAGGAGCCCGTACGTTCACTTTCGAGACGGCTCCGGCCAAACGGGCCCTCACCGTGACCTTCGGGCCGGAGGCGGGCACGTACGGCGTCGGACAGCCCATCACGGCGGAGCTCAGCCTCCCGGTCAAGGACCGGTCCCAGCGCGCGATCGTCGAACGGGCCCTCAAGGTCCGCTCCACGCCCTCCGTCGAGGGCTCCTGGTACTGGGTGGACGACAAGAAACTGCACTTCCGTCCGGAGGAGTACTGGCCGGCCGGGGCGCTCGTCACGGTCACCGGCAACCTGGACGGCCTCAAGGTCGGCGACAAGCTCTACGGCGGCGCCTCCAAGCCGCTGAAGCTGAAGATCGGCGACCGGATCGAGGCCGTCACGGACGCCGAGACGCACCAGATGACCGTGAAGCGCAACGGAGAAGTGATCAACACCATTCCGGTGACCACCGGCAAGCCCGGCTTCTCCACCCGCAACGGCATCAAGGTGGTGCTCGGCAAGGAGTACTACGTCCGGATGCGGGGCACCAGCATCGGCATCGCGGAGGGCAGCTCCGACTCGTACGACCTGCCCGTGTACTACGCCACCCGGGTGACGTGGAGCGGCGAGTACGTGCACGCCGCGCCCTGGTCCGTCGGCTCACAGGGCGTCGAGAACGTCAGCCACGGCTGTGTCGGCATGTCGACGGAGAACGCGGCCTGGTTCTACGAGACCGTCCGCCCCGGAGACGTCGTCCGCGTCGTCAACAGCATCGGCGACACGATGGACACCTTCGGCAACGGCTTCGGCGACTGGAACATGGACTGGGCCAAGTGGCGCCAGGGCAGCGCTCTGGTGGAGGCCGCCGGAAGCCCGGTGACCCCCACCGAGAAGGCCAATCTGAGGCCCTCCATCTGACGGGCGCACGCGCCCGTGCCGCCTCAGGCGTCGAGCGACAGGCGTGAGCGCAGCAGGGACGCCAGGGACGCCGCGAACTCGACCGGTTCCACCGGAAGGGTGACCGCGGCGTCCGCACGGCTCCAGGTGGCCAGCCAGGCGTCCTGCGGGCGCCCGATGAGCAGCAGCACCGGCGGGCAGCGGAAGACCTCGTCCTTGATCTGCCGGCAGACCCCCATGCCTCCGGCGGGCACCGCCTCGCCGTCGAGCACGCACACGTCGATCCCGCCCTCGTCCAGGCGCTTCAGGACCGCCGGCAGCGTCGCGCACTCCACGAACTCGACCGGGGGAACGTCGGCCGCGGGCCTGCGTCCGGCCGCGAGCCGCACCTGCGCGCGGGTGTTCGCGTCGTCGCTGTAGACCAGGACCGTGGCACTCGACTGCATCGTTCCTCCGTGGGGAAGTCCGTGGGAAGGTCGTCGATCGATGCGCCGGATGCTACTCCGGTCCACACCCCGTCAACACCCGTTCAGCACCTGTTCGAACGGCGCTCCGGGGCCTCCGCACTGGGCCGTTCGGGCTGGACACGCCCCCCTGACACTCCGAACGGCACCCCCCGGAGTGAGGGCGGGATAAGCGACCGACATAATGTCGGTCGTGGCGACAGTAACGACAGTAGAAACAGGGCACGCGCACCCGTCGGTCAATCGACCGAACCTCACCAGCGTCGGAACCATCATCTGGTTGAGCTCCGAGCTGATGTTCTTCGCGGCCCTCTTCGCGATGTACTTCACCCTGCGATCGGTGACGGGTCCCGAGTTCTGGGCGGAAAAGGCCTCGGCCTTGAACTTCCCCTTCTCGGCGACCAACACCACGATCCTGGTGCTCTCCTCCCTCACCTGCCAGCTCGGCGTCTTCGCCGCCGAGCGGGGCGATGTGAAGAAGCTCCGGACGTGGTTCATCATCACGTTCGTGATGGGTGCGATCTTCATCGGCGGCCAGGTCTTCGAGTACACCGAGCTGGTCAAGAAGGACGGCCTCTCGCTGTCCTCCGACCCGTACGGCACGGTGTTCTACCTGACCACCGGCTTCCACGGCCTGCACGTGACGGGCGGTCTCATCGCCTTCCTGCTGGTCCTCGGCCGGACCTACGCCGCCAAGAGGTTCACCCACGAGCAGGCAACCGCCGCCATCGTCGTGTCCTACTACTGGCACTTCGTCGATGTCGTCTGGATCGGCCTCTTCGCCACGATCTACATGATCAAGTAATCGGCTCCGCCTCCACGGCGGACCGAGACATCCAGCAAGCATCGACGCAGAAGATCCTGACACCGGGGTAATCCGTGAAAAAGCTCTCCGCACGACGACGCCATCCGCTGGCGGCGGTCGTCGTCCTACTTCTCGCGCTGGCGGCCACTGGGGGGCTGTACGCCGCGTTCGCGCCCGCGGGCACGGCGAAGGCCGATGAAACCGCCCAGTCCCTCGCCATCGAGGAGGGCAAGAAGCTCTACTCCGTCGGCTGCGCCAGCTGCCACGGAACCGGCGGTCAGGGCACCTCTGACGGCCCGTCCCTCGTAGGCGTCGGTTCGGCCGCGGTCGACTTCCAGGTCGGCACGGGCCGTATGCCGGCCCAGCAGCCGGGCGCCCAGGTCCCGCGCAAGAAGGTCATCTACTCGCAGGCCCAGATCGACCAGCTCGCGGCGTACGTGGCCTCCCTCGGCGCCGGCCCGATCGCGCCGACCGAGGGCCAGTACAGCCCTGACGGTGCCGACATCGCCAAGGGTGGCGAGCTGTTCCGCACCAACTGTGCCCAGTGCCACAACTTCACCGGTGAGGGCGGCGCGCTGACCTACGGCAAGTACGCCCCCAGCCTCGAAGGCGTGGACCCGAAGCACCTCTACGAGGCCATGCAGACCGGCCCGCAGAACATGCCCTCCTTCCCCGACACCACGATGCCGGAGAAGGAGAAGAAGGACATCATCGCGTACGTCCAGGCCGTCAACAGCGACTCGTCCGAGAGCCCGGGTGGTCTCAAGCTCGGTGGCCTCGGCCCCGTCAGCGAGGGCCTGTTCGCCTGGGTCTTCGGTCTGGGTGCGCTGATCGCAGTTGCCATCTGGGTCGCGGCCCACACCGCTAAGGCCAAGAAGTCATGAGTAGCCAAGAGATTCCAGAAGAGACCCTGCCGGCAGGGCAGGACACCGCGCACGGCGCGGTGACGGTCGCCGACGACCCGTTCGCCGACCCGGGCCTTCCGCCCCACAAGCCCCGCATCCAGGACATCGACGAGCGGGCCGCCCGCCGGTCCGAGCGTGCGGTCGCCTTCATGTTCACGTTGTCGATGCTGGCCACCGTCGGCTTCATCGCCTCGTACGTGATCTTCCCGGTCGACAAGATCGTGTACATCTGGCCCTTCGGCCACGTGTCCGCGCTCAACTTCGCCCTGGGTCTGACCCTCGGTGCCGCCCTCTTCTTCATCGGCGCGGGCGCGGTCCACTGGGCCCGCACCCTGATGTCCGACGTCGAGGTCGCCGACGAGCGTCACCCGATGCAGGCGTCGCCCGAGGTCAAGGCGAAGGTCATGGCGGACTTCGCGGCCGGTGCCGCCGAGTCCGGCTTCGGCCGCCGCAAGCTCATCCGCAACACGCTCTTCGGAGCGCTCGCGATGGTTCCGCTCTCCGGCATCGTCCTGCTGCGTGACATGGGCCCGCTGCCCGAGAAGAAGCTCCGCTCCACCATGTGGACCAAGGGGCTCCAGCTCATCAACATGAACACGCACGAGCCGCTGCGTCCCGAGGACGTCGCGGTCGGCTCGCTGACCTTCGCGATGCCCGAGGGCCTCTCGGAGCACGACGAGGACTTCCAGACCGAGATCGCCAAGGCCGCCCTGATGATCGTCCGGATCCAGCCGGAGGACATCAAGGACAAGCGTGAGCTCGAGTGGTCGCACGAGGGCATCGTCGCGTTCTCGAAGATCTGCACCCACGTGGGCTGCCCGATCTCCCTGTACGAGCAGCAGACGCACCACGTGCTCTGCCCCTGCCACCAGTCCACCTTCGACCTCTCCGACGGCGCCCGCGTCATCTTCGGCCCTGCCGGTCACCGCCTTCCGCAGCTGCGGATCGGCGTGAACGACAAGGGCTTCCTCGAGGCGCACGGCGACTTCGAAGAGCCCGTCGGTCCTGCCTTCTGGGAGCGCGGATGAGCACTGTGACCAACACGCAGAAGAAGGCACCCGCCGGTGAGCGGGTCGCCGACTGGGCCGACGGTCGCCTGGGGATCTACACGCTGGCCAAGGCCAACATGCGGAAGATCTTCCCGGACCACTGGTCCTTCATGCTGGGCGAGGTCTGCCTCTACAGCTTCCTCATCATCATCCTGACGGGCGTCTACCTGACGATGTTCTTCCACCCGTCGATGAACGAGGTGGAGTACGTCGGACCGTACGTCCCGCTCCAGGGACAGCTGATGTCCGAGGCGTTCAACTCGACCATGCACATCTCGTTCGAGGTGCGCGGTGGTCTGCTCGTCCGGCAGATCCACCACTGGGCGGCGCTGATCTTCCTCGCCGGCATGTTCGTGCACATGATGCGCGTCTTCTTCACCGGCGCGTTCCGCAAGCCGCGTGAGATCAACTGGCTGTTCGGCTTCCTGCTGTTCTTCCTGGGCATGTTCACCGGCTTCACCGGTTACTCGCTCCCGGACGACCTGCTCTCCGGCACCGGTGTCCGCTTCATGCAGGGCGCGATCCTGTCCGTGCCGGTCCTCGGCACGTACCTGTCGATGTTCCTGTTCGGCGGCGAGTTCCCCGGCGGCGACTTCGTCGCCCGGTTCTACTCGGCGCACGTGCTGCTGCTGCCCGGCATCATGCTGGGTCTGGTGGTCGCGCACCTCATCCTGGTGTTCGTCCACAAGCACACGCACTTCGCCGGCCCCGGCCGGACGAACGAGAACGTCGTCGGCATGCCGCTGCTGCCCGTGTACATGGCGAAGGCCGGAGGCTTCTTCTTCCTGGTCTTCGGTGTCATCGCGGTCATCGCGGCGATCGCCTCGATCAACCCGATCTGGGCCATCGGCCCGTACCGCCCGGACCAGGTGTCCACCGGCGCCCAGCCCGACTGGTACATGGGCTTCGCCGAGGGTCTGATCCGAGTGATGCCGGGCTGGGAGATCAACCTGTGGGGCCACACGCTGGTCCTCGGCGTGATGATCCCGCTGGCGATCTTCCCGGCGGTCCTCGCGGCCATCGCGGTCTACCCGTTCATCGAGTCCTGGATCACCGGCGACAAGCGCGAGCACCACATCGCGCAGCGCCCGCGCAACGCTCCGACGCGCACCGCCTTCGGTGTCGCCTGGATCACCGCGTACATGATCATGCTCGTGGGTGGTGGAAACGACCTCTGGGCGACCCACTTCCACCTGTCGCTGAACTCGATCACCTGGTTCGTGCGGATCTTCTTCTTCGTCGGCCCGGTCCTCGCGTTCATCGCCACGAAGCGGATCTGCCTCGGCCTCCAGCGCCGCGACAAGGACAAGGTGCTGCACGGCCGCGAGTCGGGCATCATCAAGCGCCTGCCGCACGGTGAGTTCGTCGAGGTCCACACGCCGCTCAGCCAGGGCGAGCTGCACCGCCTCACGGCGCACGAGCAGTACGAGGCCGCGGAGCTTCCGCCGGCCGTCGACGAGAACGGCGTGGAGCGGAAGATCGGCCGCATGGAGAAGCTCCGCGTCAAGCTCAACAAGGGCTACTACGGCGACGACAGCCAGATCGCCAAGCCCACGGTCGAGGAGTACAAGGAGATCCAGAGCGGCCACGGCCACCACTGATCACCCTTGAACACCTGACCATGTAGGTGTCGCCACGGTGAGAGCCCCGTCCATTCGATGGACGGGGCTCTTTGCCGTCCCCTGAGGTCGATAGGGTGGAACCGTATCCGTCACGTGATCATCACAGGAGCTGCCATGAGCGCTGCGACCCCCGCTGGAGGACCTACGTCGGCGGGCCGCTCCTGGCCCGTCCTGCTGAACGGCCTGCTGGACGGAAACGACCTCACCGCCGACGACACGGCCTGGGCGATGGACCTGATCATGAGCGGCGAGGCGACCGACGCCCAGATCGCCGGGTTCATGGTCGCGCTGCGGGCCAAGGGCGAGACCGTGCAGGAGATCAGCGGCCTCGTACGGACCATGTACGCGCACGCCAACGTCATCGAGGTGCCCGGGCGGACCGTCGACATCGTCGGCACCGGCGGCGACGGCGCCAAGACCGTGAACATCTCCACGATGGCGTCGATCGTGGTCGCCGGGACCGGCGCCAAGGTCGTCAAGCACGGCAACCGTGCCGCCTCCTCCGCCTCCGGCTCCTCCGACGTCCTGGAGAAGCTCGGAGTCAATCTGAACCTGACCCCGCAGCGGGTCGCCGAGGTCGCCGACGAGGCGGGCATCACCCTCTGCTTCGCGATCAAGTTCCACCCCTCGCTGCGGCACGTCGCCGCGGCCCGCGGCCAGCTGGGCATCCGGACCACCTTCAACGTCCTCGGCCCGCTGACCAACCCGGCGAAGGTACGGTCCCAGGCCGTCGGCGTCGCCGACCCGCGCATGGCGCCGGTCGTCGCCGGGGTCTTCGCCGAGCGCGGCAACTCCGCCCTCGTCTTCCGCGGCGACGACGGCCTGGACGAGCTGACCACCACCTCCACCTCCCGGGTGTGGGTGGTCCGGGACGGCGGCGTCACCGAGGAGCGCTTCGACCCGCGGGACGTCGGCATCGACCTCGTCCCCCTGGAGGCCCTGCGCGGCGAGGACGCCTCGTACAACGCCGACGTGGCCCGCCGGCTGCTCGCGGGGGAGACCGGGCCCGTACGGGACGCGGTGCTGCTCAACGCGGCGGCGGCGCTCACCGCCCTGGACCCCGGCACGGGCACCCTGGTGGAGCAACTGGCCGCGGGCATCGCGAAGGCGGCCGAGTCGATCGACTCGGGTGCGGCCCAGCGGTCCCTGGAGCGGTGGATCGCCGCCAGCAACGCCTGAGGGCGTGTGAACGCACGATTGCAGCCCCGTCCCGGATGCCGGGACGGGGTTGCGGCGTCGTGATCGTCTGGCATAGGTTTTTCGACAGGTCATGAGTGACAGCTGCAAGCCCCGGCTGGCTGTCCGGCAACCCTCCGTCCGTGGCGGGGTGCCCCGGGTGAAGACCGGGCCGCACGAGCAGAAGCCTGCGGCAAGCGCGGACCCCTGCGCACAACCCTGGGGTCCTTGGTCCTCTAGGGAGCGTTGTCTCGTGAGCAAGCGAATGCGTTAGGGCCTCTCGGCCCCTCTTCGACATCACCACCCGTCCGCGGCACCCCCTTCTCTTGCGCGCTGCCGTCGCACGGGCCTCGTACGCCTTTTCGCACCCCTTTCATGCCGGGAGATACCGCCATGTCCGCATGCCCGAACGCCGCCGCCACCACCGTCGACACCGCCGCCGAGTCCGCCGACCCCTGCTGCGCCGCCCCGCTGCCGGTCCTCGGCCGGGACGTCACCGTCCCGCTCGTCACCGGCGGCGAGGTGACCTACGCGGCGCTCGACTACGCGGCCAGCGCGCCGGCCCTCCAGCGGGTCTGGGACGACGTCGCCGCGTACGCCCCGTACTACGGCAGCGTCCACCGCGGTGCCGGCTACCTCTCCCAGCTCTCCACCGACCTCTTCGAGAACAGCCGCGCCACCGTCGCCGAGTTCCTCGACTGCCGCCCCGGCGACCAGGTCGTCTTCACCCGCTCCACCACCGACTCGCTCAACCTGCTCGCCGCCGTGATCCCGGCGGACTGCGAGGTCTTCGTCTTCGAGACCGAGCACCACGCCTCGCTGCTGCCCTGGCGGGACGCCCGGGTCACCTACCTCAACGCGCCGCGCACCCCGGAGCAGGCCGTCGCGACCCTGGAGCGCGCCCTCGCCGACCGCACTGTGACGATCGAAGGGGGCTACGGTCCGGCCCTGGTCTGCGTCACCGGCGCCTCCAACGTGACCGGCGAGCTGTGGCCGGTGCGGGAGCTGGCGGCCGCCGCGCATGCGCACGGCGCCCGGATCGTGCTCGACGCCGCCCAGCTCGCGCCCCACCACCCGGTCTCCGTAAGGGAGTTGGACGTGGACTGGGTCGCCTTCTCCGGGCACAAGCTGTACGCGCCCTTCGGCTCCGGCGTCCTCGCCGGCCGCGCCGACTGGCTGCAGGATTCCGAGCCCTACCTCGCGGGCGGTGGAGCGTCCCGCAAGGTAGCCCGTCGGGCCGACGGTGGTGTGGACGTGGAGTGGCACACCACCGCGGCCCGGCACGAAGCCGGTTCGCCGAACGTCATCGGCGTCTACTCGATCGCCTCCGCCTGCAAGGCGCTCACCGAGGCCGGCTTCGACTCCCTCGTCGCCCGCGAGCGGCACCTGATCGCGAAGGTCCGCGAGGGCCTGGCCGAGGTGCCCGAGGTGCGGGTTCTCTCGCTCTTCGGCGACGACGCGCCCCGCGTGGGCGTCATCTCCTTCGTCGTGGAGGGCTGGAACAGCTCCCACTTCGCCGCCGCGCTCTCCGCCGAGTACGGCATCGGCGTCCGCGACGGCCTGTTCTGCGCCCACCCGCTGGTCCGCACGCTGCTCGGCAGCGACCCGCAGGACCCGGGCGAGTGCGGCGCCCCCGAGGCCGCGCCCGGCGAGCGGTCGCTCAACGCCATCCGGGTGAGCTTCGGCGCCGGTACGCCGGACGAGCACGTGGAGCGGTTCGTCGGCGCCGTGAAGGAGCTCGTCCGGGACGGCGCGCAGTGGAAGTACCGCACCGAGGACGGCCGCTGCGTCCCGGACCGCGGCTGATCAGTCACTCGTACGGGTGAAGGGGGCCTCCCGCCGGGAGGCCCCCTTCATGTGTCTCGCGGTCCGGGGTCTCAGGACTCCAGACCGATGGCGAAGGCCGCCTCCAGGTCGTGCTGGGAGTACGTGCGGAAGGCGACGTGCGTGTCCGTGGCCTCGACGCCCGGGATCTTGCTGATCCGGCCGGGGATCACGTCCGCCAGGTCGTCGTGGCGCGGCACCCGGACCATGGCGATCAGGTCGTACGTACCGGTGACCGAGAAGACCTCGCTGACGCTGTCGAGCGCGGCGATCGACTCGGCGATCTCGGGGATGCGGTCCACGCTGGTCTTGATGAGCACGATCGCGGTGATCACGGCTGGCTTTCTCCCTCGGTCGCCGCGGCTGGGGCTTTCACTCTATCCCCACCGCGGAAGCGCCCCCAGGCGTAGAGGAAGCCGACGCAGAAGCCCACGACATGGGCCAGATAGGCGACGCCGGGCCCCGCGCCCGCCGCCCGCGCGGCCAGCCACTGGAGGGTGAACCAGAAGATCAGCACGATCCAGGCGGGGAAGCGCAGCGGCAGGAAGAACAGGAAGGGGAAGAGGCTGGTGACCCGGGAGCGCGGGAAGAGGAAGAGGAAGGCCCCGAGCACCGCTGAGATCGCGCCGGAGGCCCCGACCAGGGTCTGCTCGCTGTCGGCGTGCGCCACCGCGTACCCGAGCAGGGCGACGTAGCCGGTCCCCAGGTAGAAGAGGGCGAACTCGACCGGCCCCATGCGTTCCTCGGCCATCGCGCCGAAGACGTACAGGAAGAGCATGTTGCCGAGCAGGTGGAGCCAGCTGCCGTGGACGAAGAGCGCGGTCAGCGGGGTGAGCAGGGCGCGCGGATCGCCGCTCGTCAGCTCGGCGGGCACGACGCCCCAGCGGCGGAAGTAGGCGCCCTGGGCGGCCAGGAGCTCGTCGCCCGTGCCGTACGCCGGGCCGAGTCCGGAGACAGGGCTGATCACGAAGAGCAGGCAGCAGGCGGCGATCAGTCCGTACGTCACCGTGGGCCCGCTGCGGGTGCCCCGCCAGGCACCGAGGGCCGCACCTCGCCAGTCGATCATGGACAGATCATGGCGTACCGGGGCCGAAGTGGACAGAGCGCCTCGCCGTGCCCCGGCCTCCCCGCGAGGCCGTAGGGTTACGGGCATCACCACCGCAGTTCGACGGCGCACCGCGGCACCCGCACCTGGTACCAGGAAACAGGAAGAAGGACGGCACCGATGACGACGGTTCCCCTGCCGACCGACGAGACCCGCTGGCGCTGCACGCTCTGCGGCAATCTGACCCGCTTCGACGTGACCCGCTCCTCCAAGGTCGTGGAGTACGTCCATCTGGACCTCGCCGGGGACCCGACGGTCGAGGAGCGGCAGGTGGTCAGTGAGACCATCGAGTCGGTCCGCTGCCGCTGGTGCAACGCGGTGGATCAGATCGAACTGGTGGACAGGCCGGGCGCCGCCTCCTGAGGGACGGCGCGGACGACATAGGGGTGACGGATCGTGGAGCAGCCCGCGCACGGTGGTGAGCCGGCCGGCGCGGCAGGTGACGCTGCCGAGACGCTCGACCACCCACTGCCGGAAGGTGTGCGGCGGCGGGTCGTCGCACTGGTCGCGGACGCCTTCGGCGGGCTCACCGTCGCGGAGTTGCCCGCACCCCTCCGGCAGTACGCCCGCTTCACCGCGAGCCGGCGGGCCAAGTTCGCCGGCAACGCGATGGCCGCCGCCCTGGAGAGCGACCCGCTCTTCCGGCAGCGGATCGGCGAACGGTTCAAGCAGGGCCAGCCCGAGCTGGCCGGGGCCGTGGAGACCGGCAACCCGCCCGCGGCCGCCGACCCCGTCGACGTGGCCGCGGCCGCCTATGTGCTACGCCCGCCCGGCTGGATCAAGCTCGTCGCCGCCGCCGGCGAGGAGGCCCAGCGGGCCGACGCCGAGCGGGCCGACGAGGCCGGCCGGCGCGAGCTGGAGCGGCTGCGCGAGGAGCTGGCCGCCGCCCAGGACCGCTCCCGGAGCGAGACCGAGCAGCTCAGACGCGACCTGGAGGCCGCCCGCAAGGAAGCGGAATCGCTTCAGCGCAAGCTGCGCAGCGCCCAGAGCGACGTCAAGCGCGGCGAGGCCGCGCTGCGCAAGGTCCAGGGCGAGATCGAGGCCGCGCGGGCCGAGTCGGCGGCGCAGGTGTCGGCCGCCGAGAGCGAGACGCGGCGGCTCAAGGCCCGGCTCGGCGAGGTCGAGGCGGCCCTGGAGGCGAGCCGCAGGACCGCCCGCGAGGGCCGCTCGGTGGAGGACATGCGGCTGCGGCTGCTGCTCGACACGGTCCTCGACGCGGCCCAGGGGCTGCGGCGCGAACTCGCGCTGCCACCCGTCTCGGTGCACCCGGCGGACACCGTGGACGCGGTGGAGCCGGGGCGGATGTCCCCGAAGGACATCGCGGCGCGGGCGCTCTCCGAGACGGACCCGGCGCTGCTCGACCAACTGCTCGCGCTGCCGCAGGCGCATCTGGTCGTCGACGGTTACAACGTCACCAAGACCGGCTATCCGACGATGCCGTTGGAGAAGCAGCGGCTGCGGCTGCTCGGCGGTCTCTCGGCGCTCGCCGCCCGCTCGGGCGCCGAGGTCACCTGTGTCTTCGACGGGGCGGAGCTGGCGGCCCCGGTGCTGCTCGCGCCGCCGCGCGGGGTGCGGGTGCTGTTCTCCAAGCCCGGTGTCACGGCGGACGAGTTGATCCGTCAGCTGGTCCGGGCGGAGCCGCCGGGCCGGCCGGTCGTGGTGGCCTCCACCGACCGCGAGGTGGCCGACGGCGTCGCGAAGGCCGGTGCGCGGCCGGTTGCGTCCGCCTTGTTGCTGAAGCGGCTTTCGCGCCTCTCGTAACACATCGCAACTCCTGGGCGTTATGCCCGAATTATGGATGGCGCACCGTCAAGTGCCCATCACTGGCCGTGCGATGTGTGTAAATAAAGTGGTGCGTGAGCAAGATTTTTGCCAGCGGGATTTGAACTGATCACAACTTGGTCACTAGGGTCGGGCTTCGAACCTTCGCGCGGTTGATCACCCATCCGGGGTGGCGGCGGAGGAACCGCCTGCCCGTGACCGGTTGGGCGGCTCTGAGGAAGAAGGAGCTCGCCTTCGTGGCGTCCCACCGTCGACCCAAGCAGCCGAGCCGCACCCGTGTGACCGTGCTCACCGTGACCGCGGCCGCCGCCGTGGCGCTCACCGCCCAGTCCGGGGCCCAGGCCGCTCCCGCCAAGCCGAAGATCGACGAGGTCAAGTCGAAGGTCGACCAGCTGAACGAAGAGGCCGAGGTGGCCACCGAGCAGTACAACCTCGCCGATGAGCGGCGGGGCAAGCTGCAGAAGGAGGTCAGCCAGCTCCAGGACAAGGTGGCCCGCGGCCAGGAGGAGCTCAACACCCTCCGCGACCAGATCGGTTCGGTCGCCAGCGCCCAGTACCGCTCCGGCGGCATCGACCCGGCGCTCCAGCTCTTCCTCTCCGCCGACCCGGACACCTACCTCGACAAGGCGTCCGCGATCGACCAGTTGAGCGCCCAGCAGGCCGACGTGCTCACCTCGATCCAGGCCAAGCAGCGCACGCTCGCCCAGGAGCGGGCCGAGGCCACCGCGAAGCTGGCCGACCTCGAGGACGTCCGCAAGACGCTCGGCGAGAAGAAGAAGAAGTTCCAGGGCAAGCTCGCCGAGGCCCGGCAGCTCCTCAACACCCTCACCGCGGCCGAGCGCCAGAAGATGGAGCAGCAGGAGCGGGAGCAGTCGCAGCGCGCCAGCCGTGCCGCCACCGGCTCGCGCCCCGACCTGGGCAACGAGGCCCCCGCGAGCGGCTTCGGCGCCGCCGCGCTCTCCGCCGCCGCCACCCAGCTCGGCAAGCCGTACGTCTCCGGTGCCGAGGGCCCCAACTCGTACGACTGCTCCGGTCTGACCATGTGGTCCTACCGCCAGGCCGGCGTCACGCTCACCCGCACCACCTACACCCAGCAGAACGACGGCGTGAAGATCGGCCGCAGCCAGCTCAAGCCGGGCGACCTGGTCTTCTTCAACAACCTGGCGCACGTGGGCCTGTACGCGGGCAACAACACCGTCCTGCACGCCCCCCACTCGGGCGCCGTCGTCCGCTACGAGTCCATGAACACCATCGGCTCGTTCATGTTCGGCGTCCGCGTGGCCGGCTGACCCTCCCCCGCGACCCGCTCCGGCATGCCGCCCAATCGGGTGGTTCGCCGCGACGCACGCTGACCTGACGCCCCGCCGGTGACCTGTGTTCTCCGGCGGGGCGTCACTTTGTGTGCCCGGCGCCTTCGTTGGACGAGGACTGATCAGCGGCTACTGTCTGCCGCGCCAGTCTGCGTCGAGCCGAACGGAGCGCGATTCGTGGCGTCCCACCGCCGACCCGCCCGGGTCACCGTCCTCACCGCCGCCGCCGCGGCCACCGCGGCGGCGTCCCTCGGGGCCGTCCCCGCGAGCGCCGACCCCGGGGCCACCCCGGCGGCCACCCGCGCCACGGTCGACCGCCTCTACGAGGAGGCCGAGAAGGCCACCGAGGGATACAACCGGGCGGACGAGAAGGCGAACGCGCTGCGCCGGACGGTCTCCCAGGCGCAGGACAGCCTCGCCCGCGGCCAGGAACGCATCAACCGCATGAGGGGCGTGCTCGGTTCGGTCGCCGGGGCCCAGTACCGCTCCGGCGGCATCGACCCCGCCCTCGCCCTGCTGCTCTCCTCCGACCCCGACAGCTACCTGGACCGGGCCACCGCCCTGGACCGGGTCACCGCCCGCCAGAGCGCCGCGCTCGGCGAACTCCGGCGCGAGCAGCGCAGCCTGAGCCAGAAGCGGAGCGAGGCCCGCGCGGCCCTCGCCGAACTGGAGCAGAGCCGGGCCGAGGTCGCCCGCCACAAGCGCACCGTCGAGCGGAAGCTCGCCGAGGCCCGCCGGGTGCTCGCCTCCCTCACCGTCGAGGAGCGCGCCGACTACGACCGCGCCTCCCGCACCGGCGAGCGCGCCGAGGGAGCCGAGGCACCCGACGGCGGGCCCGCCGAGCCGCTGCCGCCGCTCGCCGACCTCGGCCCCTCGCGGGCCGCCGCCGCGGTGATCGCCGCCCGCAGCGCGATCGGCAAGCCGTACGTGTGGGGGGCGACCGGCCCCTCGGCCTTCGACTGCTCGGGCCTCATGGTCTGGTCGTACCGGCAGGCCGGGATCAGCCTGCCGCGCACCTCCTCGGCGCAGCGGTACGCGGGCCGGCAGGTGCCGCTCTCCCAGGCGCAGCCGGGCGACCTCGTCACGTACCGCGGCGACGCCAGCCACGTCGCGATCTACGCCGGGAACGGGCAGGTCATCCACGCCCCCTACCCGGGCGCCCGGGTCCGCTACGACCCGGTCAACATGATGTCCCACGTGACGGTGACCCGCGTCTGAACACGTCCCCGTACGGATGTCCCACACGACCGCCACCCGCGTCTGAGGGCGCCCCCGTACGATCGGGGGCGTGGCGGGTCGGCGGAGTGCAGCGGCGCGCGGTGCGGCGGCGGGTCTGCTGGCCGCGCTCCTCGCGCTCGGCGGATGCGCCGCCCCCGCCCCCGAGAGACCGGCGTCCGGGGAGATCCAGAGCCTCCTCGACCGGCACGCGAGGGCGCTGCTCGACCGGGACGAGGCCGGCTACCTCGCGGCCCTCGACCCCGCGCTCGTACCGGCCGCGCGCACCGAGTTCGGCCGGCTCGCGAAGATCCCGCTCGGCGGCCTGAGCTACCGGGTCACCGACGTCGACCGGACCGGCGAGGGCCGGGTCACCGCCAGGGCCGAGCTCGGCTACCGGATCAAGGGCTACGACTCGGGGCCCACCACCACCGAGCGGGTCCTCGACCTCGCCGAGCGGGACGGCCGCTGGTACGTCACCGGCGACCGCGCCGCCGAGGGCGCCCCGCAGCAGCTGTGGCAGCAGGGCGAGGTCACGACCGTGACCGGCCGGCGCAGCCTCGTCCTCGGCGTGGGGCAGAGCGGGGAACGGCTGCGGGAGATCGCGACGGCGGCCGACCGGGCGGTGCCCGCCGTCGGGGATGCCTGGCACGGGAACTGGGCGGGCCGGATCGTGGTCCTCGTACCCTCCTCGATCGAGGCGATGGGCCGGCTCCTCGGCGGTCCTGCCGCCTCCTACCGGGGCATCGCGGCCGTCACGACCGGCCGGACGGGCGGCGGTCCGACGGCGCCCGCGGACCGGGTGATCGTGAACCCGGACGCGTACGCGGTGCTCGGCGCGTTCGGCCGGCAGCTGGTCCTCACCCACGAGACCACCCATGTCGCGACCCGCGTCGAGACCACCAAGGCCACCCCGGTCTGGCTCTCCGAGGGCTTCGCCGACTGGGTCGCCTACCGGGGGACCGAGCGCACCGCCGCCCAGGCCGCCCCCGAGCTGCGCCGCGCGGTCCTGGCGGGCGACCTCCCGGCGGAGCTCCCCACGGACGAGGACTTCGCCTTCGGCGGCGACGCGGAGGCCCTGGCACGGGCCTACGAGGGCGGCTGGCTGGCCTGCGAGCTGATCGCGGACCGCTGGGGCGAGGAGAAGCTGACGGCGTTCTACCGGGCGGTGGGCGCGCACCCGGCCCGGGACGGCGCGGTGGAGAAGGCGCTCCGGGAGGTCCTGGACACCACGCCGGAGGAGTTCACCGCCGACTGGCGGACGTACCTGGGGGAGCGGCTCGGCTAGGGCCCGTCCTTTCAGCGCGAGCCGGACAGGGCCTTCTCGCGCTCCGGCCGAGTCGCCTGCGCGGGGATCTTCCCGGCCTCGGCGAGCCGCGGTTCCGTCACCGTGTGACGCCACAGGATCCGGCAGGCGATGACGGTGGCGGCGATCAGCAGACCGTTCCGGGTGAACAGCACCGCCACGCCCAGCGGATCGCTCCGCGTCACGTGCGAGAACCACACCGGGAACTCGAACTGCGTCACCGCCGTCGCCCACAGCACCAGGTGCGCGGGCTTCCGCATCCGGCTCGACCGGTAGGCGAGGCACACCGCCGCCAGACCGACCAGCCACAGCATGTACTGGGGGGAGAGCACCCGGCTCGTCGTCGTGAACAGCAGCACCGTCACGAAGGCCGCGTCCGCCACCGTCGAGGAAGCGAAGCGGACCGCCCGCATCCGCCACACGAGGAGCCAGCCGAACGCGGCGACCGTGAGGACGAGCGCGGCCGTCGACACCGTGGACACGTACGGGCCGAGGAACTCGATCGAGCCGTAGTTCATCTTCGCCTCGCCCTCCCAGCCGAAGTGCCGGACGACGTGGAAGACCATCGAGCCCAGCGACTCGACCTCGGTGCCCCGGTCGCGCTGGAAACCGAGGAAGGCCAGCGCCCCCGGCATCCACGCCACGCAGAACGCGAGCACCGCGGCCGCCGCGCCCACCGCCGTCGACCAGGAGCGGAAGGTCGCCCGCCCCTTCGGGGTGCCCGCGAGCAGCAGCGCCGGCCACACCTTCAGGACCGCGCCGAAACCGGCGAGCGCGCCGAGCACGCGCGGGCTGCGGCCCGCCGCGAGCAGCCCCGCCACGGCGACGGCGGTGACCATCACGTCGTACCGGGCGTACGAGGTCGGGCCGAGCAGCGGGACGCCCGCCAGCCAGAGCCAGGCACCGCGCGAGGAGCGGCCCGCGCGGCGTCCCGTGTGGAGGAGCAGCCCGAAGACGAGCGCGTCGCAGAGGAAGGCGAGGAGGAAGAAGGCGGTCGCGTAGCCGAGGAACGGCAGCAGACCGGGCGAGAGGATCGCGAACGCGGCGGCCGGCGGGTACTGCCAGGTGATGTCGTCCAGCGGGTACGTGCCCGTCCGCAGGACCTCGTACCAGCCCTGGTAGATGTTCGAGACGTCGAACGTGATGTCCGGGCCGGGGATGACCACGATCTTGAAGACGCAGAGCAGCATGATCGCCCGGGTGAGGCCCCAGAGGCCGACCGGAAGCCGCAGACCCGTGCGTGACCCGTTCCCCACCGCACCCGTCGTCACTGTCGCGTCCTTGTCCTGTCGGCCCGCGGTAGCGGGACAGCCGTGTTGCCGGGCGGTGGATGCGATCGCGTACTGTCGGCCACGATGCACAAGACCCTGATCGTAACCAACGACTTCCCGCCGCGTCCCGGCGGAATCCAGGCCTTCCTGCACAACATGGCGCTCCGCCTGGACCCCGACCGGATCGTGGTCTACGCCTCCACGTGGAAGCGCAGCCGTGAAGGGATCGAGGCGACGGCCGCGTTCGACGCCGAACAGCCTTTCACGGTCGTACGGGATCGCACCACCATGCTGCTGCCGACTCCTCGGGTCACCGCCCGCGCCACCGCGCTCCTCCGCGAGCACGGCTGCGAGTCCGTGTGGTTCGGCGCCGCCGCGCCGCTCGGCCTGATGGCCCCCGCGCTGCGCCGGGCGGGCGCGAAGCGGCTCGTCGCCACCACCCACGGGCACGAGGCGGGCTGGGCCCAGCTCCCCGCCGCCCGGCAGCTCCTGCGCCGCATCGGCGAGGGCACGGACACGATCACCTACCTCGGCGAGTACACCCGTTCCCGGATCGCGAGCGCCCTCACCCCGGCCGCCGCCGGCCGCATGGTCCAGCTCCCGCCCGGCGTCGACGAGAAGACCTTCCACCCCGACTCGGGCGGCGACGAGGTCCGCGCCCGCCTCGGGCTCAGCGACCGCCCCGTCGTCGTCTGCGTCTCCCGGCTCGTCCCCCGCAAGGGCCAGGACACCCTGATCAGGGCCATGCCCGCGATCCTGAGCCGGGTCCCGGACGCCGTCCTCCTGATCGTCGGCGGCGGACCGTACGAGAAGGACCTGCATCGCCTCGCCGCCGAGACCGGCGTGGCCGGATCCGTACGCTTCACCGGCGCCGTCCCCTGGTCCGAACTGCCCGCCCACTACGGGGCCGGCGACGTCTTCGCCATGCCCTGCCGCACCCGGCGCGGCGGCCTCGACGTCGAGGGCCTCGGCATCGTCTACCTGGAGGCCTCCGCCACCGGCCTGCCCGTCGTCGCCGGCGACTCCGGCGGCGCCCCGGACGCCGTCCTCGACGGCGAGACCGGCTGGGTCGTCCGCGGCGAGTCCGCCGAGGAGACCGCCGACCGCGTCACCACCCTCCTCCTCGACCCCGAGCTCTGCGCCCGCATGGGCGAGCGGGGCCGGGCCTGGGTGGAGGAGAAGTGGCGCTGGGACCTGCTCGCGGAACGGCTGCGCGAGCTGCTGTAGTCCGCGCAGTACGGGAAGGGGCCGGGCGATCGGATCGCCCGGCCCCTTCCGTTTCCCGTACGCGCCCCTACTTCGTGTAGATGGCCTCGATCTCGTCCGCGAAGTCCTTCGCGACGACGTTCCGCTTCAGCTTCAGGGACGGGGTGATGTGGCCCGCCTCCTCCGTGAACTGGGCCGGGAGGATACGGAACTTGCGGACCGACTCCGCCTTGGAGACCGCCGCGTTGCCGTCGTCGATCGCCCGCTGGACCTCCGCGATGAGCTCCGCGTCGTCCCGGAGGGAGGCCGCCGTCGAACCGGCCGGCTTGCCGTGCTCGCTCGCCCAGCGGCCGAGGAACTCCTCGTCGATCGTGACCAGCGCGCCCACGAACGGACGCCCGTCGCCGACCACCATGCACTCCGCCACCAGCGCGTGCGCCCGGATCCGGTCCTCGATGACCGCCGGGGCGACGTTCTTGCCGCCCGCCGTCACCAGGATCTCCTTCTTGCGGCCGGTGATCGCGAGGTAGCCGTCCTCGTCGAGCGTGCCGATGTCACCCGTGTGGAACCAGCCGTCCGCGAGAGCCTCGGCTGTCGCCGCCTCGTTGTTCCAGTACCGCGAGAAGATGTGCTCGCCGTGCAGCAGCACCTCGCCGTCGTCGGCGATCCGCACCACCGAACCCGGCAGCGGCTGACCGACCGTGCCGATCTTCTGCCGGTCCCAGGGGTTGAACGCGGTCGCCGCGCACGACTCCGTCAGGCCGTAGCCCTCCAGGACCGTGAAGCCGATGCCCCGGAAGAAGTGGCCGAGCCGCTCGCCGAGGGGAGCGCCGCCCGAGATCGCGTACTCGCCGCGACCGCCGAGCACCGCCCGCAGCTTGCTGAAGACCAGCTTGTCGAAGACCTTGTGCTTCAGCTTCAGACCGAAGGACGGGCCCTGCGGGGTGCCGATCGCCCTGCTGTACGCGATGGCCGTGTGCGCGGCCTTGTCGAAGATCTTGCCCTTGCCGTCGGCCTGCGCCTTCGCCCGCGCCGAGTTGTAGACCTTCTCGAAGACGCGCGGCACGCCCAGGATCAGCGTCGGCCGGAACGAGGCCAGTTCGTCCGTGAGGTTCTTGATGTCCGGGACGCAGCCGAGGCGGATCGGCGCCATCACGGACGCGACCTCGACGAGCCGCCCGAAGACGTGCGCGGCCGGCAGGAACAGCAGCACCGAGCACTCGCCCGTACGGAAGAGGGGCTTGAGCCGCTCCACCACGTTGCCGCACTCGGCGAAGAAGGCCCGGTGGGTCAGGACGCAGCCCTTGGGGCGGCCCGTCGTGCCCGAGGTGTAGACGATCGTCGCCGGGTCGTCCGCGTTCGCCGCCGACATGCGCGCGTCGAGCAGCTCGTCGGAGACGTCCGCGCCGGTGGCCGTGAGCTGTGCGACCGCGTCGTGCTCGATCTGCCAGACGCCCTTGAGCTCCGGCAGGTCCGCCCGCACGGACTCCACCGCGGCCTGGTGCGCGGCGCTCTCGACGAGCACCAGCTTCGCGCCCGAGTCGCCGAGGATCCACTGGATCTGCTCCGGCGAGCTCGTCTCGTACACCGGCACGGTCACCGCGCCCGCGCTCCAGATCGCGAAGTCGAGGAGCACCCACTCGTAGCGCGTACGGGAGAGCAGCGCGACCCGGTCACCCGGCTCCACGCCGGAGGCGATCAGACCCTTGGCGACCCCGCGGACCTCGGCGAGGAACTGCTTGGCGGTGACGTCCGTCCAGACGCCGTCGACCTTGCGCCCCATCACGGCGACGTCTGGGTGCTGGGAGGCGTTGCGGCGGATGAGATCCGTCAGGTTGCCGTCCGCGGGGACCTCGTACAGGGCCGGAAGGCTGAACTCGCGCAAGACTGCTGCTCCTCATCGGGCGCCGGCGCCACGGCTCTGTGTGATGCACCGGTGAAGTCCATGATCGGGCAGGTGCTCAGTGGGGGTGAGCACGACTGGACCGCTCGGACGTTACCCACCAGTACATGGTTCCCGATAGGGGGTCCCGGTCAGATGTTCCGTGCGTCACACATGCATGACGGTGCTCTGCGCACAGTAATCCACAGGTTTCACGACTCCCAAGTAACCGCAGGTGACACCCCCTAAGGTGGGCTCATGCGAGTCCATGTGGTCAGTGACGTGCACGGCAACGCCGGCGACCTCGCCAAGGCGGGGGAGGGCGCCGACGCCCTGATATGCCTCGGCGACCTGGTCCTCTTCCTCGACTACGCCGACCACAGCCGGGGCATCTTCCCCGACCTCTTCGGCACGGAGAACGCCGACCGGATCGTCGAGCTCCGTACCGCCCGCCGCTTCGACGAGGCCCGCGACCTGGGGCGCAGCCTGTGGGCCGCGCTCGGGGTCGACCGCGACACCGCCATCGAGGCCGCGGTCCGCCGCCAGTACACCGAACTCTTCGCCGCCTTCCCCACCCCCACGTACGCCACCTACGGGAACGTCGACATCCCCCAGCTCTGGACGGACTTCGCCGGGCCGGGCACGAAGGTCCTCGACGGCGAGCGGATCGAGCTCGGCGGGCTGGTGTTCGGCTTCGTCGGCGGCGGGCTGCGCACGCCCATGCGCACCCCGTACGAGATCTCCGACGAGGAGTACGCCGCCAAGGTCGAGGCCCTCGGCGACGTCGACGTCCTCTGCTCCCACATCCCGCCGGAGGTGCCGGAACTGACGTACGACACCGTCGCCCGCCGCTTCGAGCGCGGCAGCCGGGCCCTGCTCGACGCCATCCACCGCGTCCGGCCCCGGTACTCCCTCTTCGGCCACGTCCACCAGCCGCTGACGCGCCGGATGCGGATCGGTCGGACGGAGTGCGTGAACGTCGGCCACTTCGCCTCGACGGGGAGGCCCTTCGCCCTGGAGTGGTGACAGCGCGGCCACGGGGGCGCGATAGCCTTCCGTCGGCACGTCTGTGCCCCTTTTACTTCCGCCGGACCGCACAGTGGAGGAGCCACCGCGATGGCCGAACACACCAGCTCGAGCATCACCATCGAGGCGGCGCCGGCCGACGTCATGGGCGTGATCGCCGACTTCGCCCGCTACCCCGAGTGGACCGGCGAGGTGAAGGAGGCCGAGGTGCTGTCGGTCGACGAGGCCGGCCGCGCGGAGAAGGTCCGCCTCCTCCTCGACGCGGGCGCCATCCGGGACGACCACACCCTCGCGTACACCTGGACCGGGGACGACGAGGTCTCCTGGACCCTGGTCAAGTCCCAGATGCTCCGCTCCCTGGACGGCTCGTACCTGCTGAAGCCGCTGGGCGGCGACCGCACGGAGGTCACCTACCAGCTGACCGTGGACGTCAAGATCCCCATGCTCGGCATGATCAAGCGCAAGGCCGAGAAGGTCATCATCGACCGGGCCCTGGCGGGCCTGAAGCAGCGGGTGGAATCGGGCGCGTAGCGCTCCCGCGGGACAGCGCCCCGCACGGGGCGCGGGCCCGCACCCGGCTGGACGGCGCCCTTTGCCGCCCGACGTGTGGGGCCCGCGCCGGGGTGGGCGCAGGCCCGCAACGGGTGGCGGGGGCGCACCGGTAACGTTCCCGCACATGCGGATCATCCTTGTCACCGGCCCCGGCGGCGCCGGACGCACCACCCTCGCCGCCGCCACCGCCCTCGCCGAGGCACAGGCCGGCCGTCGGGTCCTGCTCGTCTCCGAGGAGGCGGACCCGGCGGAGGGCGTGAAGCTCCTGCGCCCCCGCCCCGGGGACGACTTCCGGCGGGAGTTCCTCGCCCTCCAGGCCCGCTCCTCCGCCGCCCTCGACCTCCTCGGCACCGCCCCCTTCGAGGACGCCGAGCTCACCGAGCTCCCCGGGAGCCGTCAGTTCGCCCTGCTCAGGGCCCTGCGCGACGCCGCCGCCGGTGACCACGACCTCGCCGTCGTCGATCTGCCCCCGCTCTCCGAGGCCCTCGCCCTGCTCGCTCTGCCCGGGCAGCTCCGCCGCTATCTGCGCCGCCTCCTGCCCCCGGAGCGCCAGGCCGCCCGCGCCCTGCGCCCGATGCTGGCCCAGCTCGCCGGCGTCCCCATGCCCGCGCAGTGGCTGTACGACACGACCGCCCGCTGGGAGGTCGAGCTCGCCGCCGTCCAGGCCGTCGTCGAGGACCCCGACACCACCGTCCGGCTCGTCCTCGAACCCGGTCCCGGCGCCGCCCGCGCCCTGCGCACCGCCCGGCTCGGTCTCGCCGTCCAGCGCCTCGCCCTCGACGCCGTCGTCGCCAACAGGATCCTGCCCGCCGCCTCCGAGGACCCCTGGCTCGCCGGACTCGCCGCCGAACAGCACCGGCACCTCGCGGAGCTCCGTACCGCCACCACCGGCGAGCTGTACGAGCTGCCGCATCTCGGCCGGGCCCCGCGCGGGGCCGAGGACCTCGTCCTCCTCTCGCCCGTCCGGACCGAGAAGACGGTCCCCGTACCGGAGTGGGCCGTCGAGGACCGGCGCGAGGAGGACGGCGTCCTCGTCTGGCACATCCCCCTGCCGGGGGCCGTCAAGGAGGAGCTCTCCCTCGTCCGCCGCGGTGACGAACTGCTCCTGACGGTGGGCGCGTTCCGTCGCGGCGTCCCGCTGCCGGGTGCCCTGCGCCGCTGCACCGTCACCGGCGCCGGGCTCGTCGACGGGGACCTCCGGGTGCGCTTCACGCCCGACCCCGGGCTCTGGCCCCGCACCCCCTGAGGCGCGTGTACCGTCGAAGTACGCAGCCACTGAGGAGTACGCCATGAGCGATTCGGACGCCTGGGCCAAGGCCTGTGCCGAGGACCTGGAGGCGGAGAAGGCCCGCCGCCGGGCGCAGCGCGCGACCGAGCCCGGCTCGCCCGCGGAGGAGTTCCGCAGGCTCTTCGAGGCCGTGGCCGACAAGGTCTCCGGCGGCCTCGGGAACCCGCTCCTCGGCGGCCAGGCCGCGCAGACCGCCGCGCAGACCGTGCAGCAGCTCGTCAACCAGGCGAAGGCCGTCGTCGAGCCCGTCATCGAGCGCAACCCGCAGGTCTTCGACCACCTCGCCGCCGCCGGCAGCGAGCTGCTCGCCGCCTACCGTTCCGCCGTCGAGGGCCACGAGAGCCGCTGGACCCGCGGTGGCGCCGTACCCGACGCCGACGACCCGCGCCGCGACGCGGATCCGGACGCGCCCCGCAAGGACGGCGAGGGGCCCGGAACCGGCCAGCACATCGACCTCGACTGAGCGGCGGGCCACCCCCGCTCGGGTACGGTGGGCCTTAGCGGGGCTCGACCGAAAACTGAGGGACACATGGGACTCACCATCGGCGTCGACATCGGCGGCACGAAGATCGCGGCCGGCGTGGTCGACGAGGAGGGCAACATCCTCGACACGCACACCGTGCCCACCCCGCCGACCCCCGAAGGCATCGTCGACGCCATCTGCGCCGCCGTCTCCGAGGCCGGCAAGGGGCACGAGATCGAGGCCGTCGGCATCGGAGCCGCGGGCTACGTCGACGACAAGCGCGCCACCGTCCTCTTCGCGCCGAACATCGACTGGCGGCACGAACCGCTGAAGGACAAGGTCGAGCAGCGGGTCGGCCTGCCCGTCGTCGTCGAGAACGACGCCAACGCGGCGGCCTGGGGCGAGTACAAGTTCGGCGCCGGCAAGGGCCACGAGGACGTCATCTGCATCACCCTCGGCACCGGCCTCGGCGGCGGCATCATCATCGGCAACAAGCTGCGCCGCGGACGCTTCGGCGTGGCCGCCGAGTTCGGCCACATCCGGGTCGTCCCGGACGGTCTGCTGTGCGGCTGCGGCAGCCAGGGCTGCTGGGAGCAGTACGCCTCCGGGCGTGCGCTCGTCCGGTACGCCAAGCAGCGCGCCAACGCCACCCCGGAGCGCGCGGAGATCCTCCTCGGCCTCGGCGACGGCACCCCGGAGGGCATCGAGGGCAAGCACGTCAGCCAGGCCGCCCGCGCGGGCGACCCGGTGGCCGTCGACTCCTTCCGCGAGCTGGCCCGCTGGGCCGGCGCCGGCCTCGCCGACCTGGCCTCGCTCTTCGACCCCTCGGCGTTCATCGTCGGCGGCGGCGTCTCGGACGAGGGCGACCTCGTCCTCGACCCGATCCGCAAGTCCTTCCGGCGCTGGCTGATCGGCGGCCAGTGGCGTCCGCACGCGCAGGTCCTCGCGGCCCAGCTCGGCAACAAGGCCGGCCTGGTCGGTGCGGCCGACCTCGCCCGCCAGGGCTAGCACCCGTAGCAGGGCATACGACGACTGCCCGCCGCGTCCTCTCGGACACGGCGGGCGGTCGTCGTATGTTGGCCGTCATGGCGATCAGTGAGCTGCCCAACTCCCGGACCGAGAGCGACGGTTCGGCCGTCCTCCGGGTCCTGAGCTACAACGTCCGCTCGATGCGCGACGACGAGGACGCCCTCGCCCGGGTGATCCGCGCCTGCGCCCCGGACCTCGTCTTCGTCCAGGAGGCCCCGCGCTTCTTCCGCTGGCGCAAACACGCCGCCCGGCTCGCCGCCAAGAGCGAGCTGGTCATGCTCAGCGGCGGAGCCACCGCCGCCGGACCGATGCTGCTGTGCTCCCTGCGGGCCACGGTGGAGCGTACGGAGGACGTCCTGCTGCCGCTCACCCCCGGCCTGCACCGGCGCGGCCTCGCGACCGCCGTCGTCCGCTTCGCCGGGGCCCGGGTCGGTCTGGTCAGCTGCCACCTGAGCCTGCGCAAGGACGAGCGGTACGCCCAGGCGGGGATGGTCCTCGACCGGGTCGCCGCCCTCGGCACCCCGTACGCCCTCGTCGCCGGCGACCTGAACGAACGCCCCGGAGGCCCCGCCTTCACCCGCCTCACGGAGAAGCTCCAGGACGGCTGGGCGGTCAGCCCCTGGGGCGGCGAGCACACCTCGACCCCCGCCGACCCGCACCAGCGCATCGACGCGATCCTGGCGACCCCGGG
The DNA here is from genome assembly GCF_002156145.1 of Streptomyces sp. NRRL B-24572. Classification (NCBI taxonomy): domain Bacteria; kingdom Bacillati; phylum Actinomycetota; class Actinomycetes; order Kitasatosporales; family Streptomycetaceae; genus Streptomyces; species Streptomyces sp. NRRL B-24572. Next base: position 29,972 of record NZ_MWIG01000035.1, read on the forward strand.
CGTCGAGTTCCTCGGCTGCGGAGTCCCGACGCACCTCGACCCGGCGGACCTGCGGGCCGCCACCGATCACCTTCCGGTGCTGGCCGCGGTCCGCGTCCCCGCCTCGTAGGGCACGCCCTACACGACCGCCCCGCGGCCCGGGTCGTCGAAGCCGTCGTCATCGTCGTCGTCGTGCTTCATGCGGGCCACCAGGGTCACGAAGCCGCCCAGGAAGCCGCCCACGCAGAGTGTCGTCAGCCACCAGGTCATGTCCCACTGGAGCAGGACGGCGAGCAGCATCAGGACCGGGCCGCCGACGACCGCGAGCCAGGCGAACTTGGTCGTCGTGTCCGCCTCGGGCAGCGGCGGCGGCTCCGGCGGGACGAAGTGGCCCTCGTCGGCGCCGCCCGCCGCGTCGTCCGGCTCGGCCGGCGAGTAGTCGCGGGGGCCGCCGGAGAGCACACCGGGCGCGAACACGATCGAGCTGCCGAGCGCGGGCCGCTCGGGACCCGCCTCCGGGTCCTCGTCCGCCTCGGGGTCCTCGGCCGGGGGCTTCGGCCTCGGCTTCCAGGCCGTGCCCTTCACGGGCCGGATCTCCCCGGAGTCCTCGTCCTCGTCCTCGGGCTCCGGCAGCGACAGGTTCTCGACGGGCCGGAACGGCTTCGTCCCCGGAGGGTCCGCGGGCTCCTCGCCGTACCCGGCGACGATCGCGGCCCAGGCCGCCTCCTCGTCGATGGGCTGTGGCTCCCGCCCGTCGCCGTCCTGCTGCTCAGCCACCGCTCCTGCTTCCCTTCCCGTCGACCAGATCCGGGGCCAGACGCTCGACGAAGGCCAGGCTCTCGTCGAAGATCCGCTCCGCATCATGGTCCAACGTCGCCACGTGGTAGCTCTGTTCCAGCAGGACCTCCTTGACGTCCGTCGAGGAGATCCGGGAGAGGATCCGGGCCGAGTCGACGGGCGGCACGACGTGGTCCTGGGGGCTGTGGAGCAGTACCACCGGCTGGGTGACCTGCGGGAGCTGAGCGTCCACGGTCCGGAAGAGGCGGCGCAGGGAGTGCGCGGCGTGCAGCGGCACCCGGTCGTAGCCGACCTCGGTCACGCCCTCCTTGGCGATGTCGCTGGCGATGCCCTTCGTGGAGGGGACCAGGTGCCGGGTGACGGGCAGCGTGTACGCGGCCAGGCCGTGCACCTTGTTGCCCGGGTTGACGAGGACGATGCCCCGGATCGCGTCGCCGTGCTGGGCGGCGAGCCGCAGCGTGAGGGCCCCGCCCATGGAGAGGCCGAAGACGAAGACGGTCCGGCACCGCTCCTGGAGCTCGCGCAGGGCCCGGTCCACCTCCGCGTACCAGTCGTGCCAGGTGGTGAGCTGCATGTCCTGCCAGCGGGTGCCGTGGCCGGGCAGCAGCGGCACCGAGACCGACAGGCCGCGCTCGGCCAGGTACTCGGCCCACGGGCGCATCGACTGCGGGGAACCGGTGAATCCGTGACAGAGAAGGACGCCGACCTCTCCGCCCTCATGGCGGTACGGCTCGGCTCCGGGAAGGACCGGCACCGGGGTCTCCTGTTCGGTTGCGACTCCGGCGTCTGCGGGTGCGCCGGAGCGACGGAAGATGGGGAAGGACCTTCACGGTACGCGACCGGACCGACACCGACCAGGGCCGTAGCGGGGGCCGTGCGCCGCCACGGGATAAAGTCGTGGCCGACGGCACACGGAAGGCATGGCGAGTTGATCTACGGCGCAATGAAGTTCTCCATCGGAGGGTCCCTGAAGCTTGCCTTCCGTCCCTGGGTGGAGGGCCTGGAGAACATCCCCGCCGAGGGACCCGCGATCCTCGCGAGCAACCACCTGTCCTTCTCGGACTCCTTCTTCCTGCCCGCCGTCCTGGACCGCAAGGTCACCTTCATCGCCAAGGCCGAGTACTTCACCACCCCGGGTGTGAAGGGCAAGCTCACCGCCGCCTTCTTCAAGGGCGTCGGCCAGCTCCCGGTGGACCGTTCGGGTGCCCGCGGGGCGGGCGAGGCGGCCATCAAGGCCGGCATCGAGGTCATCGAGGGCGGCGGGCTCTTCGGGATCTACCCCGAGGGCACCCGCTCGCCCGACGGCCGCCTCTACCGGGGGAAGCCCGGCGGTCTGGCGCGCGTCGCCCTGGCCACCGGCGCGCCCGTGATCCCGGTCGCCATGATCGACACCGAGAAGATCCAGCCGCCCGGCAAGGTGGTCCCCAAGCTGATGCGCCCGGGGATCCGGATCGGCAAGCCGCTGGACTTCACCCGCTACCAGGGCATGGAGGGGGACCGCTTCATCCTCCGTTCGGTGACCGACGAGGTCATGTACGAGATCATGAAGCTGTCCGGCCAGGAGTACGTCGACATCTACGCGACCGCCGCCAAGCGGCAGATCGCGGAGGCGGAGAAGGCGGCCAAGGAGGCCGTCAAGGCCGAGATCGCCGCTCGGGAAGAGTCCGGCGCGTAAGTCCCCGCGAGGGGCTTTCCGGGGGTGGGGGAGATGGCCAAGCGCGAGCGTGTCGTGCGCATGTCGGTCGAGCAGCCGCTGTGGCGGGCGCTGACCGGCTACCGCGTCCTGACGATGGTCTACGCGGTGCTGATCTTCGTGTTCGGCCGGGAGCGGTACGAGCGGCTCTGGCTCGCCATCGCCTATCTGGCGGTGCTGTGCGTCTGGACCCTCGCCACCCTCCCCAAGGTGGCGAACGCGGCGAGCTGCACCAGGCGCTTCCTCGTCGCCGACCTCGCCGTCGCCCTCGTCGGCATCCTCCTCACCCCGCTCGTCGACGCCCAGGCCCAGTCGTTCGACGGCCCCACCCTGCCGTCGATATGGACCGCGGGGTCCGTCCTCGCGTTCGCGATCAAGGGCGGCTGGCGCTGGGCCGGCATCGCCTCCTCCCTGGTCGCCGTCGCCAACATCGTCGAGCGCGGGCACCCCACCCGGGACACCTTCCACAACGTGCTCCTGGTCTGGGTCGCCTCCATCGCCATCGGCTACGTCGTCGAGGTCGCCCGCGCCTCCGAGCGCACCCTCGCCCGCGCCCTGGAGATCGAGGCCGCGACCCGGGAGCGGGAGCGGCTGGCCCGCGACATCCACGACAGCGTCCTCCAGGTCCTCGCGATGGTGCAGCGGCGCGGCACGGCGCTCGGCGGCGAGGCCGCCGAGCTCGGCCGGATGGCGGGGGAGCAGGAGGTGGCCCTCCGCACCCTCGTCGCGGGCGGGCTCACCCGGCCCAGCCTGGTCTCCGAGGACGAGTCCGAGGGCGCCTTCGTCCGGGTCGTCGAGGTGGACGACGATCCCCCTCATGGTGCGGCCGACGCGCCCGTCGACCTCCGCGTCCTGCTCGCCCCGCGCGCCGGGGCCAGGGTCACCCTCTCCGAGCCGGGCGCCCCGGTCCTGCTGCCGCAGCCCGCCGCCCGCGAGCTGGCCAACGCCGTCGGCGCCGCCCTGGACAACGTCCGGGTGCACGCCGGCGAGGACGCGCACGCGTGGATCCTGATCGAGGACTGGCCGGACGAGGTGATCGTCACCGTCCGGGACGACGGTCCCGGCATCCCCGAGGGCCGCCTCGCGGAGGCCTGGGGCGAGGGCCGGATGGGCGTCGCCCTGTCCATCCGGGGGAGACTGCGGGATCTGGGCGGCTCGGCCGAGCTGATCTCGGTCCCCGGCCAGGGCACGGAAGTCGAGTTGAAGGTTCCACGGGGGAAGGCAGGGGAGAAGTGAACGAGCAGCGGATCAAGGTGATGGTCGTCGACGACCATCCGATGTGGCGGGACGCGGTCGCCCGCGACCTCGCGGAGGCGGGCTTCGACGTGGTCGCCACCGCCGGCGACGGCGAGCAGGCCGTGCGCCGCGCCGTCGCGGCCGGTCCCGACGTCCTCGTCCTGGACCTGAACCTGCCGGTCAAGCCGGGCGTCCAGGTCTGCAAGGAGCTCGTCGGCGGCCGTCCCGAGCTGCGGGTCCTCGTCCTCTCGGCGAGCGGCGAGCACGCCGACGTCCTGGAGGCCGTCAAGTCCGGCGCCACCGGCTACCTCCTCAAGTCGGCCAGTACGGAGGACCTGATCGACGCGGTCCGCCGCACGGCCGCCGGCGACCCCGTCTTCACCCCGGGCCTGGCCGGCCTGGTCCTCGGCGAGTACCGCAGGCTGGCCTCCGAGCCCGCCCCGGCGGCCGGCGCCGACGAGCCGAAGGCCCCGCAGCTCACCGAGCGCGAGACCGAGGTCCTGCGGCTCGTCGCCAAGGGCCTCAGCTACAAGCAGATCGCCGAGCGCCTCGTCATCTCGCACCGCACGGTGCAGAACCACGTCCAGAACACCCTGGGCAAGCTCCAGCTGCACAACCGGGTGGAGCTCGTCCGGTACGCCATCGAGCGCGGCCTCGACGACGCCTGAGGCGGCCGGGTGTCACGAGGGGCCGTATATTCACGGATATACGGCCCATCGTGATGTTGAGGGGAAAACCGTGGAGATCCTGGCATTCGGCGTGCAGGCGGACGAGCAGCCCCTCATCGAGAAGGCCTTCGAGGGACACCACGACGTCCGCTGCCTGAGCGTCTTCCTCGACGAGGACACCGCCCCCATCGCCGCCGGCTACGAGACCGTCTCCACCAGCGTCAACTGCAGCCTCGACCACCGGGTCCTGCAGACCCTCGCGGTCGGCGGGACCCGGATGATCGCCCAGCGCTCCACCGGCTTCAACAACATCGACCTGGAGGTCGCCGAGCGCCTCGGCCTCACCGTCGCCCGGGTCTCGTCCTACTCGCCGTACTCCGTCGCCGAGTTCGCCTGGACCCTGGCCATGGCCGTCAACCGCCGGATCGTCCGCGCCTCCAACCGGACCCGCGACTTCGACTTCCGACTCGACGGGCTGATGGGCCGTGACCTGCACGGCCGTACCGTCGGCGTGCTCGGCACCGGGAAGATCGGCGAGGCCTTCACCCGGATCGCCCACGGCTTCGGCATGAACCTCCTCGGCTGGGACGTCGCCGAGAACCCCGCCTGCGTGGAACTCGGCATGAAGTACGTCGAGAAGGAGCGGCTCCTCGCCGAGGCCGACCTCATCAGCCTCCACGTGCCGCTGCTCCCCGCCACCCGGCACCTCATCGACGCCGACGCCCTCAAGGCCATGAAGGACGATGCCATCCTGGTGAACTCCAGCCGCGGCGGGCTCATCGACACCGAGGCCCTCGTCACCGAGCTCCGGGCCGGCCGCTTCACCGGAGTCGGCCTGGACGTGTACGAGGCGGAGGCCGGGCTCTTCTTCCTCGACAAGTCCCTTGAGGTCGTCGAGGACGACACCCTGGCCCGCCTGGTGACCTTCCCCAACGTGGTGGTCACCTCGCACCAGGCGTACTACACGACCGACGCGGTCGGCCAGATCATCGACACCACCGTCCAGAACGTCCTCGACCACACCGCCGGCCGACGCAGCGAGAACGTCCTGGTACCGAGGTCGGCGTCCTAGGGCGTGTTTCAGAAG
>NZ_MWIG01000350.1:0-1737 GCF_002156145.1 Streptomyces sp. NRRL B-24572
CGCAGCTCGAAGCCCGCCGCGTCGGGCGGCGGGCTTCGAGCTGCGGCCCGAGTGGGAGCGGTGCGTGCGGGGCGGGATCGACGGGAGCTGCAGGGACGACGACGTCGACTGGTCGGTCCTGGGCCTGCACCTCCTGGAGACGCACGGCTTCGCGTTCGGCACCGAGCAGGTCGGCGAGGAGTGGCTGCTGCGGCTGCCGTACCTGCAGACGTTCACGGCGGAGCGGGTCGCCTACCGGAACCTCGCGAACGGGTTGCGGCCGCCGCTGACGGCCACGTACGACAATCCGTACCAGGAGTGGATCGGTGCGCTGATCCGGGCCGACGTGTACGGCTGGACCTGTCCGGGCGATCCCCGCCGGGCGGCCTCGCTGGCCCGCCGGGACGCGGTCCTCTCGCACACCGGGAACGGGGTGTACGGGGCGATGTGGGCGGCGGCGCTGATCGCGGCGGCCTTCACCGCGCCGGACGTGCGGTCCGCCCTGGAGACGAGCCTGGAGCGGGTGCCGGCGAGCAGCCGGCTCGCCCGGACCGTACGGGGCACGATCGCGCTGTACGAGTCGGGGCTCGACTGGTCGGAGGCCCTCACCGAGCTCGCGGAGCGGACGGCGGGCCTCGGCTGGATCCACACCGTCCCGAACGCGGGCGTCCTGACCGCCGGACTCCTGTACGGGGAGGGGGACTTCACCCGCACGATCGCGCTGACCGTCCGCGGCGGCCTGGACACCGACTCCAACGGGGCGACGGCGGGCTCGGTGGCCGGGGTCCGCTGCGGCGCGGCCGCGATCCCGCCGCAGTGGTCGGAACCCCTGCGGGACCGGGTGCGCAGCGCCGTCTTCGGCTTCGACGGGGTCCGGATCGGCGAACTGGCGGAGCGGACCCTGCGGTTGGCGGAGCGGACGCGGTGACGGCGTCCCAGGCCCTGATCCGCCGGACGGGCCCTAGCCCTGCGGGGGATCCGGCTGGATGATCTCGCCGGTGCGCTGCGGTTCGTCCCGGCTGACGGCCCGCGCCTCGGTGCGGTGGCCGCGGGCGATGTAGTCGCGGACGACGGCCTCGACGGCGTCCTGGGGGTTGCCGATGCCGGCCAGGACCATGACTTCCACGACGAGTTCGGCGTCGAGCGCGATGTTCACCTTGGCCATGGCGGGAACCTAACACTCGGAAACCCGCTCGCGGGAGCGGTTGGGCGGTGCCTAGGGTCTTCGCATGACGATGGTCGCGATCTTCACCGGTGCCGGCATCTCCACGGACTCGGGCATCCCCGACTACCGGGGTCCGAACGGTGTGTGGCGGCAGGACCCCGAGGCCGAGCGGCTCGTCACCTACGGGCCGTACATGGCCGATCCGGAGATCCGCCGCCGCTCGTGGCGGATGCGGCTCGACGGTCCGGCCCTGAGCGCCGAGCCGAACGTGGCGCACCGCGCGATCGCCGCGTACGAGCGGACGAGCGGCAACCCGCTGCGGGTGATCACACAGAACGTGGACGGGCTGCACCAGGCCGCCGGGGTGTCCGCGCGGAAGGTCCTCGAACTCCACGGCTCTGCGCGTTCGGTGGTGTGCACGGCCTGCCACGCGCGCTCGTCGATGGCGGAGGCGCTCGACCGGGTGCGGGCCGGTGAAGACGACCCGGCGTGCCGGGGGTGCGGCGGGATCCTGAAGTCGGCGACGGTGATGTTCGGGCAGCGGCTCGACCCGGTGGTGCTCGGCCAGGCCATGTCGATCGCCAAGGCCGCCG
>NZ_MWIG01000351.1:0-13204 GCF_002156145.1 Streptomyces sp. NRRL B-24572
TCGGCCGGACAAGTCCTAGTGCGCGACTTCGAGCGGCGCACCACCACGCCGAGGCGATGATCTACTGGTCGATGATCGGGCTCATGACCCGCCGCCTGGCCCGCTCACGCCGCGGGCGAGCGTGAACCGGCCCGGTGCCGGCTCGGCCAGCCAGCCGCGCGCGACCAGGCGTTTCGCCTTCGCCCTCAGCGCCTCCACCCGCGCCGGAACCACGTCCATGCCGAAGCTCACGGCCATCTCCTGGCAGGTCATCGGACCCTGCCCGAGTCGGACCCGGTCAGCGAGTGCCTGGAGGATGCGCTGGTAGTCCACCGACAACGCCGGCCGCGCAAGCCCTTCACGCCACACTGGCACTTGCGATTTCTGTTTTGCCGCGGCCGTCGGCGGCGACGAAGCCTCGTCCGCGATCCCGGCATCGCCTGGCGCGGACAGCAGCACACCGACCCGCTGGCGGGCGATCACCCACTCCTGCCATTCCCGCTCGGCCACGGCCAGTTCAGCCGGGATGCGGTCGGCCGCCTCCCTCAGCTCGTCCACGCGATGGCGAGCGACGAGCTCGCGCTGTTCCAGCAGCCCCACGACCGACGGCATCCATGACCTCCACAGCAGCGGTGATACGACAGACCACCACTCCCACAGGATCGTCGACCCTATGCCCGACCAGCGAAAACGCCGCCCTCACGCCCGGAAAGACAACAGCTTCTTACGGTCCGCATCCGCGACGATGGGGGCACGGTCCGCACCACACGACCGCCCGACGGCCGCTGGCATCGCGATCTGCTCGGCCTGGTCCACGCGGCCGAGCTCGAGCCGTCCGCCCAGGGCCCGGGCGGCTGTGGGCCGGAGGGTGGCGCATGGGAGCTGTGTGGGGTTGGGATCCGGCCAAGTTCGAGTCGAAGGCGGTGGAATTCGGCGAGACACCGTGGGACCTGCTGGGACACCAGCGGACAGCCACGTACGCCCACGCACGTTGGCAGGGTATGGCCGAGCCCTGCTGAGATTGGGAGCGGTCGCTGTTTCGCCGGGGTCTGGCTGCGTCACACTCCCCCCGTATGCCGAGCTTTCAGACCAGGAAGGCGATCGGTGACGCCCACGAACAGCGCGTCACCCAGGAACTCAACCACCGCGGCTGGCATGTCAGCCTTTGGGAGCAGGGTCATGGACGAGCCCGTCCGGCTCGCTCTACGCGGTACTGGCAGCTTCCTGCGCTGGACGCCGGATCTCATCGCCGCACGAGACTGGGGATCGTCCTGACGACTGCAAGAGCCGTATGACCAGCCGCGCGAGCTGGCGGCACGCCGTCGAGCGTGCCGCCATCACCGGCGCACCTCCAGCTTGTCGCCTGGATCCAGCTGCCCCTCTACTACGTCTTCGACAATCCCGACCTCCTCACCCCTCACAACGCCCTCGACCTCGGATGTGACGGCCCCCGGACCGCTGCCGGGCACGCCCTGCCTCCTCGTACCGGCGGCTCGGTCCCTGGGCTTCGACGATGTCTTTGGAGGCATCAGCGTGGCGGCTGTTGCCTGACCCGTTGGCCGGTATCGGCGCAGTCGAGCCGGGTGGCGACTAAGGTCACTGGCTCAGCGTCTCACCGGCCAGGCCTTGCCGCAGCCGGAGGGGGCCTGCGACGCTCCTGAACTGCTCGGGACGCACGTGTTAAGCCGACTTGCGTCCCGTGAAGACGCTCCGTTGGGAAAGGAACGCTTCTTGATCACGACCGAGCCGGCGGCGGCCGCCAAACGCGCCCTCGTCATTGCAAGTGAAGTCCATGGCCTGTCGGGATGCCGCAACGACGCAGAGCTCATCGGCTCTGCCTTGCGGGGGTACGGCTTCGACGTTCAGCTGCTGGCCGAACGCCAGGCGACGCGCGCCGGCATTCTCGGGGCGTACGAAGATCTCATCGAAGCGAGTCGTGCACAGGACGCGGCGGTCGTCTACTACGCAGGCCATGGAGGCAGGATCCAGGGAGGTCTTCGCGCACATGACGAGCCCGAGGCCCTGCAGTTCATTGTGCCGACCGATATCGACGACACCACATCCGACGACTTTCGAGGCATCCTGAGTGACGAGATGAGTGTCCTGCAGTGGCGGCTCACACTACGAACCCGTAATGTCACCACTCTGCTCGACAACTGCCACGCTACGCGGATGTCGCGGGACCCTCTGCCTCGTGGGATGCACGTTCGCGGATGGGAGACGCAGTGGCCGGTCGCGGCCGTGAGGCAGCGGTGGGCTGACGTGGCCTCCCAAGTTCGGCGCCTGCGTGCTGACCACCCCGACCACTGCTGGTATGACGACAACCCCCACGCCGTCCGTCTGGTGGCCTGCGGCGCCAGCCAGCAGGCTATCGAGGACTACGTGGCGGAATTCGGATCGGTCCACGGCCTTTTCACCGCCGCCGTCGTCACCGCACTGGAGAACGGAACAGACCTGACCTGGCACATGGTCGGCGAGCGCGTGCGCAACCGGGTGCTGACGCGCAATACGGCACAGCGCCCTGACTGCGAGGGTCCCACGAACCGTCTGCTGTTTAGCGAGACAACCCGGGCACGCCCAGCGGCCGTACCCGTGCGCGTCGATCCGGCAACAGCCACCTCCTGGCTGGACGGAGCTGCTCTGCATGGGATCACGGTCGGGGATGAGTACCTGCTGTGTGCCGCCGGCAGTCCGGTTCCCGCCGCCGGACGGGTGGGCGTAGTCGTGGATGTGCGCGGCGGGGCAGCCCTGCTCAGGATGCGGGACCATGCCCCTGTTCCTGCCGGCCAGGAGGCGCACCCGCTGTCCTCCCGGCGTCCCGCGCCGACGGTACGCCTGCGGAATGCCGATCTGCTCCCTCACGAGTGGCTCGACCGATACCGGGCAGCACTTCCCGGTCTTCGGACCGAAGATGATCCGCCGGGGGACGACCTCGCGATGCTCACTGTTGGGACCGCAGGGGTCATGTTGCACGACGCAGCGGGACGGTCTCTGTACGAGCGGCCTCGGCCGTTCACCGAGGACACTGCGGCCCGGCTGGGATCTGACGTCGACGATCTCGCGCATGCCGCGCGGCTGAGGCAGTTGGGCCCGGATTCCTTCGCTGCCCCGCTCGAGGTACCGGTTGCGTTTGACGCAATCGCTGTGCGCGCCGGCGGTGCGGACGGCTCCGTGGAGGACGCTGTTCTCCATCCGGGGGACCGCGTGCGCATGCGTGTGCGCAACCTTGGGGCAAGTGAGGGTCCCGGCCGTACGGTGTATGCCCATGTGCTCGATCTCGGGGTCGGGGGGCGGGTAAGCGTCCTGAACACCGCAGAGCCGTCTGGCATTGAGCTCATGCCTGGTGAGACGCGGGCCCTTGGCCGGCTGCCGGGAGGCGAAGATCCCGGCCTGCCGCTCTCCTGGCCTGCCGGTCTGCCTGCCGATGGGCCGCGGTTCGAGACGCTGACCGCGGTGTTCGCGGACCGGCCCCAGAGCATGGCGAACCTGGTCCGGGCAGGGGTCGGAAATGTGCGGGATTTCGTCGTCCCTCAGATCGATGCCGGTCAGTACACCCTGGTGAAGGTGACATTTCTGCTGTGCCCGGGTGGTCCGGTGTGTGAGCACGTCTGAACCGCTGCCGCGCAGTTCCTTGTCCCGGGGCGTTCATGGTGTTCCCGTCCCGGGCGGCTCTGACGGGACCGTGTCTTTCAGGTCACTGATCACGTATGCCCTGGCGAACTGCAGCACCTCGTTCTGATCGTCGGGGGCGTCGGTGAACAGCCACTTAATCCGAGCCGCGTAGAACTCCTCCAACGCATCACCGTCACCGCAGCGCCGCATCGCTGGCAGAAGCTGCGCGCTGATCAGGGCCGTGACGGGATCCCGGTCCCCGTAGTGGTGGGCGGCCGTGGCCGCGGTGTCGAAGGCGAGGTCGATCGCCTCTTTGGTCTCGCCGGTGAGAAGCAGGGTGCAGGCCAGCACCACGCTCAGCATGAGTGTGTCCAGCTCGTAGGGGCCCAGAGACAGGCGATGCTGGGTTCGCAGCTCCTTGAACAGGGCGACCTGTGTGTGCGCCTCCGTTGGCGCGGGGGTGGTGGCGAGGGCACGGTCACGTGCCGCCTTCAGTTCGGCGACCGCTTCGGCGCGGGGGCGGCCCATCAGGTCCTGCTCGCCCTCAGGGATAAGCGAGTCGGCCCATGTTCCTTCGACGGGCAGAGGAAACGAGGGGTGCATGCCTGCACGCTCGTATATCCGCCGGACCTGGCGGTATACCTGTCGGCGTGACTCAGGGTCGTCGATGCCGCCGTCCAGCAGGGTGCCGAGCCGTGTCAGTTCGTCGCCCAGGGCACTGTCGAGCTGCTCAGCCGACCGTACTGTGCTCGTGAGCCGGGTGAGCGCTGCTTGCAGAAAGGCTGTAGTCCTGTGTAGTTCTGCCTGGTAGGTCTTCCGGGGCACCATCGTTACCCGAAATCCTGAGGGCACGTGGTCGACCAGGGTCAGGCACAGAGTGAACCGGGTCAGGCCCGCACCGATGTCGAACATGGCCCGGTCCACCCCGTGCAGGTGGGTCGCAACATCTCGCATGAGCCCGCCCATGCGCACAGCGATGTGTGCGTGCCTCTCCCCCAGGCTCGTATCTGCCTTATGTCCGAGCTGGAGGTATGTCATGTCGCTCTCGAACTCGAGGACGGTGCCGGTGGAAAGGCCCAGGCGAACCAGCTCCGAGCGCACCCAGTGCGCGGTTGCCTCGTGTCCGGACGCCGGCAGGGCGGTTCCCTCGGGGAGCTCCCGGTGCAGCAGCCAGAGCTGTCCTTCGTTGAACAGCTGGCGCAGCCTTTCCATGTCTGCGCCCAGCCACAGGGCTGTGGGAGGCTCGTGCGAGTCGTGGCTCAGAGGCGGTTCAATATCGCGTCGATGGGACGGTGGCGGGAGCGTCATGGTGAGACTCCAAAGATCTGAAACGCCGCCCAGTGGCAGGGGTGGCTCGTTCCTGTCTGCGCAGCCAGCTCTCGTTGTGCCGCCCGCAACGCGCAGGCTGGCGTCAGGCCGTTCGCCAGGCCGTTGTAGAAAGCCGCCATCATCGCGGCTGTGGAGGCGTCGTCTACCGCCCACAGCGGGGCGGCGACGCACCGGGCCCCTGCCATCAGGAACACTCCTGGGAATCCGATGTAGTCTTCGGCGCCTGCGCTCAAGGTACTGCCTGAGTGACACGCGGCGAGGACGAAGAGGCGTGCGTTGAGTCGCAGTCCGCCTGCGTCCTGGGCCAGCAGGAACCGCTTGCGGGGTGTTCCGGAGGCGAGTCGTAGTGCGGAGTATTCGGGGAAGTCGGGGAAGGTCATGCCGTGGCATGCGATGTGGGCGACGTCGGCGTCCTCCAGGTTCGCCAGGGCTGACCTGAGGGCGATTTCATCCCCGAACAGCGTAGTCTGGTCGGAGAAGTACTGGGCGGCGCAAAGCACTTCCTCGCGGGCGTGGCGCAGACTGCCGTCCGGGTCGGCGATGCCGACGAATCGTTCGATTCGCCGTTGCAGACGCTCGTGCCCCAGGATGGTCGTAAGGACACTCAGGTTGGGAACGTAGCCGAGGTTCTTGTTGTCACACAACGGCTGTCTCCCGATCACGCCGATGGGCAGCGTCCATAAGGACATGTTCGGGACGACGGATAGATGCGATCCGTCAGCCGCGTCCCGGAGGGGTTTGACCAGGGTCTGTTCCAGGAACAGCGCTGCATCCGAGCGCATGGGGTCCCGGCTTGTCGGGTCTGTCAGCCCGTCCCGTAGGCGTGCGGCGGCTGGAATGACGGCGTCCATGTCGAAGCGCGCCAGGCGCTGGACCCCTTCGCTGTTGATGAGCATCAGGGATCCGTTGGCGGTGTAAAGAGCGACTTCATGCCCCTGCGGCAGCCGGGAGATGAGTTCGGCTACGGAGGCTGGCCTGTGCGTGTCCATGCTGCGGGGGAAGGCTGAGGCGAGTTGTTCCTCCAGTTCGAGGTCACGGGTCCGGCGGCTCCGCATGGCGTATTGCAGTACATTGGCGGATGCGGCGGAAGGCGCCTCGAAATATCGGCTTAGAGCGTCGAAGAAGCCGCTGTTCCATAGCTCTGTCTCGGTTCGCAGACGCTCGGGAGTGCGTTGCCGGCGCCAGGCTGCGGATGCCTGGTAGAGGAGTCCGCGGTTGGTGACCCCTTCGAGGGTGTCCACTGCTCCTTCCCAGTCTCCTTGCGCCTCCTTGCGATGCGCGGCTGTGAAGTATGTGATCCGGTGTTTGGCGGACAGTTCCCGTTGCCTCGCCTCGGAGTGGGTGGTGAGCCTTTCGGCCTCGATGTCTGCCAGGAGGGTGGCCAGCATGCTTTCGGCGACGGCATCATCTGCCCCGCCTGAAGCGCCGGGATGGGAGGGAAGGGCTTTGAGTTCCAGCGGAAGCTGATCGGCGGGGAGCATCTGGCCCTGGGAAAACACGATCTTCCGCTGGCAGCTATCTCGCTGGCCTTGTGCGTACGTCCCGAGTACTCCGGCATTGTCGCGACACCACATCAAGCCTTCAACGTCCCCTGTGGACTGCCATGCGTTCATTGCCTTCGCGTAGGCATCCCACCACTGCCACCACGGGTCGTTGACCTCCCGCAGCTTGTCCAGAAGATGCCGGATGGTGAACTCGTCAGCAACGTCGATCGCACAGCCGACGGCATGGATCAGTGCACGTGCCATCCCCTCGGCGTTACCCGCTCTGCGGAAAGCCGCTTCAGCTCGCTCAGCACGGAAGAGCATGCGTGCCCGGCTGCCCGGATCCGCCGCGGAGCCGCGGCTTTCCTCGAGCTGGCACAGCATCAGCTCGGCCTCACCCTCGGCGGTGTGATCAGCGTTTGACCGTGCGGCTGCCAGCGCCCGGTCAAGAAGACTCGACGCTTCATGGTGACGGCGCAGCATGATCAGGGTCCCGGCCCGAGCGACCATCGCCGCTGGGGCATCCCAGACCTCCTTGGCCCACTCGAGGTCGATGGGTTCGACTGACGGTCTGTCCAGCGCTGCGAATCGTTCGCGGTGATCGCCATGCGCACGGAGGGAGCGCAGCAGGTCCCGGTGGCAGGCGAACGTCCAGGACAGTTCACCAGGGTGCGGCTCCGACAGCTGCTCTTTCGACAGGCAGAACGTCACGAGCCGATCGAGTACCTCGTCGATCTTGTCGCCCAGCAGTTCTGGGTGTTCATCAAGCAACTCCGAGCGGCGTCCCCATTCTTCAAAGGCGATCAGGTAGGAGATCAGTGCCGGGCACAACGGATCCGATGCCGGCAGCTCCATGGCCTTCCACATCCCCCGCACGGCTGCCCCCACCATGGCCTCACTGTCGTCTGAAGGCTCACTCACCTCTGCTCCTCCTTCATCGGTGGGGCGACCCTCACCCAGAAGCCGGTTCGACGGTTTTGTCCATCCGGCGTCCGGAGCCGTGGAAGGCCCCCTGCTCCACAGGGTCAGAGCGCTGGGTGCGCGCTGTCCACAAGCCCAGATGCAGCGTACGGAGGAACGCACGCGGCGGCGACCGTGCCGCGCCTCGCCCTGTGTTCCCTGCACTCCCTGATCGCCGGAGCGGCCGACGAGGCACTGGAGAGAGTCGGCGCTGCCGCCTTGCTGCTGGAAGAGGGCTGGGAACAGCACCTCACCAGCCAGCGCGCTGATGTGCGATACGTACCATGACAAACGGCAGCACACGACGAAGGCGCGAGAGCGTGGACGCGTCCGAACTGGCCGAACTCCGCACCACGTACATCTTCGGCCCCGCCGAGGGCTCCACGTGGGGCCTGACCTATGAGGGGATCGAGGCCAAGCTGCGTGAGCGGGAGACGGATACGTTCATCCGTATCGATGAGGGGGAGGAAGGTCCTTTTCGAGGGTCCGTCATGCACTTCGGCATCACGGTCGGCGAGGAGGAGCTGGAGGGCATGGCCAAGATGTCCTCGGAAGGCATCGCCATCGAGGACTGCACGGCCCATGCCGCAGCGGGGTTCGTCAAGTTGCTGTGGGACAGCGTCGTCCCGGACGGTAGCATCATCTCCTTCAACACGGAGTGGGGCCTGGACGCCGACCTGCCCGACGCGCTCGTCCCCCACGTGCCCCGCCCACGCCTGGTGGCCACCTTTCTTGCTCATCTCGCAGCCACCGGCGGGCTGGACTGACAGCGGGCATGCCCCCGGGGATCATGGCCACGTGAGCGACATGCGAAGGGCCTGGGCACCATGACAGAGAAGACCCCGCGCGCCTCGGGCGACGAGGCTGTTCGCGACTTCGGCCCAGTTGGCGCTCCGGTCGTCCTGGGCAACGAGCCCGGCTCGTTCGCCCGGGGTGTACTGGCCGAGCGACACCCTGCCCTCATCCGGCAGGTGCGAGACGCCTTCCCGTTCGGCCGCCGGCAGCACGAGGCGCTCGACGCCCTGTTGGACGAGATCACCAACGGTGTCGTCCAACCGCTTGACCCCGCGGACCATGACCACGTGCGTTGGGCGGCCTGGGGGCAGGAGCACTTCGGGCGCTCGTGGTACGACGCCCCGTTCCTGTGGGCGGAGAGCTACTTCTATCGCAGGCTCCTCGGCGCGGTCGGGTACTTCGGTCCCGGTCCGTGGCAGGGAATCGATCCCTTCGCGCCGTTCAAACAGCCCGAACTGCGCGGCGACGCGGTGGACGAGGAGCTGCGGGCCCTCGACGCGCTCGCGAGCGCCCCGGTCGAGGAGCGGGCTATGGCCCTCCTTCAGGCCTCGCTCTGGGGCAACCGCGCAGACCTCGGCTTCCGGGTCTCGGCGGGGGAGTCGGCAGTGGATGACGTCGCAGTCTCGGCCTTGGTCGCCGACGACAGCGCCACACTGTGGGAGCTCCTGCCTGCCGGCACATCGGCCACCGTGGCCGTGGTGGCCGACAACGCGGGACGGGAGCTGATTCCCGACCTCGTCCTCATCGACCACCTCCTCGAACACAGGCATGCCGAGCAGGTCGTGCTTCACGTCAAGTCCTACCCGTACTACGTTTCCGACGCGGTGACCGCGGACGTGGTCGACGGCCTCCGCCGCCTCACCGAGACATCCGGCGAAGCAGGCCGGATCGGCGGCCGACTCTGGAAGGCCATGGCGGCGGGAAGCCTGGAGGTCCGCACCCACCCGTTCTTCTGCGCTCCGCTGCCGTACGAGGAGATGCCCGAGGAAGTTCGCGTCGAGTTCGCGAGCGCCACGCTCACCATCCTGAAGGGAGACCTCAACTACCGCCGCTTGGTGGGCGACCAGCTGTGGCACCCCACGACACCCTTCGCGGAACGCACCGGGTACTTCCCCGGGGCCGTCGCGGCGCTCCGGACCCTGAAGTCCGATGTCGTCGTCGGCCTGGAACAGGGAACGCTGGACGCCCTCGAACGGTCCGGGGCTGTTTGGCGTACGAGCGGTACTCACGCGCTGGTCCAAGTGCGCCCGTAGACCTGAGAGCGCGGGTCGACTCCGTATCGCTCGGCGACAAGGGATACGACTCCGACCCCAACCGCCGCGAACTGCGCAGGCCCCGGATCCTTCCGGTCATCTCCCGCAGGAGCGCCCCCGAACATCGAGGGGCTGGCTTCGTTGGTGTAACGCAGGAACGGTTGATTCCGAGTTCGGGCAACAGATGTTGATCATGCGGGTCCAGAATGTTGTCGAGTTCCGAGAACGGTTCGCCGAGAAGCGGCGTTGTCAGTGGGTGCTGCCAGGGTGTGCTTCATGGATGAACTGGTGGAGCGTGTCGACCGTCAAGATCGTGTCCTGGGGGTGGTCACCCGTCGACAGGCGATTCGGGAGGGCTGGCTGCATCGAATCGCCTCGACGGTGTGTCGTGATGAGCGTGGCCGGTTCCTCGTCCACCGGCGGTCGGAGCAGCTGTCGCGCTTCCCCGGGCTCTATGAGGTCATGGTCGGTGGCGCCGTGGGCGTCGGCGAATCCTATGAACAGGCTGCCAGGCGGGAACTGGCCGAAGAGCTGGGCATTCGTGGCCTGCCGCGCCTGCTGCTCACGTTCATCAACCGCAGCGGCCTGAGCCCTCACTGGCTCGGCGTGCATGAAGCCGTGATTCCGGACGCTGTGACCCGCGATCCTGACGAGGTCGCCTGGCATGGCTGGCTGACCGAGTCAGAGCTTCACTCGGCCCTGTTGGAGTGGCGCTTCACCCCCGATAGCCATGAGGCCTTCAACCGGTATCTCGTGTTCCGGACCGCGCAGTCCTGACCTTTCTCGCCTCTTCGATCGGTCCCCTCAGCTCAGGGACTGTTGTTCTGCGCGCGCCCGGGTGGTGGCGAGGCAGGAGTTGGTGCCGGTTTCGATGATATTGCCGCCGAACGTGAGGCGGTCGACGATGGCCGCGCAGAGGCGGGGGTCGGTGAAGGTCTTGGTCCAGCCATCTGGAGAACAACTCGTCCCCTACAAAGCCAAGGGGCCGGGCGAGCTCCGTTGCGGCGTCGAGCAGACCCTGCTCCACCAGTTCAAATGCCTCGCTGTCCGCTGGGAGTGCCGCACCGAACTCCACAGCGCCTTCATCTCCCTCGCCTGCAGCTTCATTTGCTGGAGACGACTCCGGACTGGACCGTGCAAGCACAGGTGGACCGGCCTTACCTCGGAAGCATTCAAAAAGATCAATTAACGCGCCGTCATTCAATTTAGATCTTGGGATCCAGATTGCGAGACTGCGCGCTTGGGTGACCTTCGCAACAGTCTGTCCTGCATGGACCACGCTTTCCTCCTTGTACGATTAGGCGTAGAGAGTGTGTGTCGACCGACCGCCGCGCATCTCAAGCACGGGCTCCTGGCTACTAGCGCCTCGCGGGCTGGCAGTGAACACCTCAGTGGCATTTCAATGGAGCGACGATGCGTTGGCGTAGGGACCCTTCACGGCGCGCCCTCGTGAAGGAATGTGAGAGCCTGCTCGCCGATCTGCCTATCCCAGCTCCTTTCAGCGTCGAGGCGCTGGTGCGGAACATGGAGGGCGCGCTGGGGCGCCAGATTCGGCTAGTGCCACTGGACGACACCGACGGGGGCTTGGGTGTGGCATGCGGTCTCCGGGTCAAAGCGCCGGAGTTCACGATCATTCTCTATCGCCGCCGTTCAAGTCGCAATCAAACCGAGCACATTATTCTCCATGAGCTCGCGCACGAGTGGCTGAACCACGGTACCTCCCTGACGGATGCAGAGATCGAGCGATACGTCCCTGAGCGTATTCGTCAGGAAGTCCTTCGACGTTTCCCGTCGGCTCTGGTTCAAGGGCGCGTAGATTTTGGCAGCCCCGAGGAAAAGCAGGCCGAGCTTTCGGCCTCATTGATAAAGCGGCTGGCACGCCGTCAGTCCTTCACGGGAGATGACATGGTCAGCCTCCTGGAGCATTCACTTGCTCACCCAGTCGCTGCTCCACCGCGGCGCCGACTCTAGCCGCGATCGACTGGCGACTGCTGAGGCATAGCTCCTGGCCTTACGACTTTCGCCACATCGCGCAGTCCACCTATTGGCAATTGAGGCTGCGGCCGACTGGCCTTCTGGCCGGCGAAACGTGCAGCCGGCCCAGATACCCACTGGTTCCGTGTTCGACTACATCAAATACCTTACTGCGGCCGTGATGACCCTCATCGCCGTATGGCGATTCCCTGCAGTTCGGTACGCCGACGCTCACCGCCGAGCGCTCTGGGGCGGTTATGCGGGATTCGCCGTGGCTCTCTGGCTCTACACACCAGCAGCAATGGATGCGGTGGATCGCATTCCAGTAGTGGACCTGAGCGCCCTACTCAGGCACTTTGCCAGTACCGCGGCGATCATCGCGGCCCTGACCTACGTCGCCACCAGCTACGGGAAGAGCTCGGAGACGGTCGTACCCCGCCATGTAGCGGTCTCCCGCCGGATCGCACGCGCGTCCTACGGGACGGGAGCGATAGGCGTCATTCTGCTCACGGTTCTGTTTTTCACCGTGGTGGATCGCGACAAGCCGAGCCAGAACTTCCTCATCGACCACTCTGGGCAATGGGGGGTCGCGGTCTACATGACCGTGTTCTACTTCTTCCCGCTCATCACGACCGCAGTTTGCGGCTACCAGTGGACGAGGGCGGCGCGACGGGTCGAGAACACGAGCATGCGTGTCGGGCTGGGCTTGATGGGGATTTCCATGTGGATGGGGTTGACCCACACATTGGCGCGTATCGCCATCCTTTGGGCTGCGGTCGCGTTCCCTCTAAGCCCCTCCACGGTCCGGCTCCTTGTAGACGCCACAGCGATATGGATGGACCTGCTCTTCCTGATCGTTGCCGTAGGGGCGAGCATTCCTACCACCCGCGCAGCGGCGGCCCGGTGGAGAACGTGGCGCACGCTGTACAGGACTTACCCGCTCTGGTTTGACCTGGTGGATGCGTTTCCCGGGACGAGCCTGTATCCACCGGGGCGGCGCCTCGCGGAACTCAGGCACGTACGCGTTCCCATCGATGTTCGCCTGGACCGATGGACTCAGGACATTGCTGACGTTTGCGAGAAGCTGCGCTATTACGCTCCACGAAACTTGATGTTCGCTGCCGAGGACATCACCGCGTCGCACCCCGACCCTGAGCCGGCCGCGGAAGCGTACTGGATTAAGGCCGCACTCCAGGCCGCTGACACCTCGCAAGCCAACCAGTACGCCACCGCCCCTCTGAGAGAGAAACCGTTCGTTGACACCGATAGTGAAGCGGCATGGCTTGCGCGAGTCAGCACGGCCTACTCGCACATCACCACGGTTCAAGCTCGGGAGCTTCTCCTGCACTCCATAGAGGTGGAATCCGAACCATGCCGCTAGTCTGCCGTTAGCTTCGCAGTCTGATTTATCGGTTCAGGCCCTATTTTCTGACGATCGAAACCAGGCTGCATAGCGATCTTGAATGGCGGGCCGGTGGGTGAGATTTGGCACCGTCCGTCGCATGAACTGGGCTGGTACCGTGGGTCATGCGGACTGATAGGTCTTGCTCCGCCTCGTAAGTGCACCCCGGCCTGCGACGCACCTCTACTCCCGTCGCCACGTGTAGCCGGGCAGTGACGCTATCCGGTCCGGATGGGCGTCCGAAATCTCAGCAATCTGGAGTTCTCGCATGTCCAACCGCCGCACGGGCCTCATCCTCGATTTTGGAGGCGTTCTCACCACTCCGCTGCTGCCCGCAGTGCTCGCGTTCGAACAGCGCGAGGGCCTCCCGCAGGGCGCCTGCCTTACGGCCCTGTATAAGACGTCGTCTCATTTGG
>NZ_MWIG01000352.1:0-10198 GCF_002156145.1 Streptomyces sp. NRRL B-24572
CGAACTGCTCGACCGCGACCCGGCTCGGCAGCTGCTTCCCGTTGAGGAACCGCTCCCAGGACGAGCGGCTGTAGTGGGTCTTGGCGGCCAGCCTGCCGTAGCTGAGCCCCGACCGTTCCTTGACGGCCCGCATCCGGGCCGCGAGGCGGTCCTGCGCCCGGCCCGAGGACTCGGAGCCGGACTCCTCCTTGTCGAACACGAAATCTCCCCCCGTTCACTGGATCGAACGCTTTGCGAACGGGGAGAGTATCGCGCCGACCTGACGGATTTCGGTCGAGGAAGCTCACGTGTCGGTGGGTGCCCTCACGGGCGAGATGTCGACGGAGGCTTCTCCTTGTCGGGGTCCGCGGCCGGGCCTCGTCCGGGGTCAGGCGAGGAGGCGGCTGAAGGTGCGGGCGTCGGCCAGGCCGTCGGCGGGCAGCCCGACCGTGTTCTGGAAGGTCGCGACCGAGGCCAGGGTGCCGGGGCCGAAGGCGCCGTCGACGTCCGTCGGGACGCCCTTGGCGGTGAGCAGGAGCTGGACCGCCTTGACGGCCTCGCCGGTGTCCCCCTGCCGTACGGGCACGGCGAGTTGGTGCCAGGTCTGGTTGCCGGCCCAGCCGTCGGACGTCGCGGTCACGAGCGTCTGGAAGTCCCGTACGGCCTGCTCGNNNCCGCAGCTGCGGGAGCATCGCGTACAGGCGGTCGCCGGGGCACTCGGTCGCGTTGAAGTCCCGGTGCCCGTAGATCTGGTAGGCGCGCAGCCCGTACTGACCGCAGATGTACGCGCACAGCTCGACCAGCTTCGCGTACTGCTCTCCGCGCGGGTCGACGGTGAGGTAGGTGCCCTCGTTCTCGATGCCGATGGCGATGGTGTTCTGCCCCGCGCAGTGCGCCGACTCCACGGTCTGGGTGCCGCCCTGGAGCGCGGCCAGGCTGCCGTGCCGGCCCTCCGTGACGTACGCGCCGCGGGAGACGGTGAAGTGCTGGCCCGTGTCGATCCAGTGCTTTTCGTCCATCGCCCAGTCCTGCATGGAGCGGGCGAGTCCGAAGGCCTGGGCCTGCGAGTAGTCGGTCGTGTTCGGCGTGTCCGTGTGGTGCACGATGATCTTCTGCGGCGGGGTCGGCAGGACCCGCACCGGGCTGCTCGGAGGGCGGGCCCCCCACGCGGTGGTGTCCGCGACGGAGGGCCCGGTCGCGGCCTGCGCCTGGCCGGTCGCCCACAGGGGCAGCACGGTCGCGGCGCCGAGCGCGAGCCCGCCGGTGAGCAGGGAACGGCGGCTGGGGGTCGGTTCGTTGACCGGGGTCATGTTGGTCCTGAAGTCGTCGGCGATGTGCGGCAGTTGGACTGCGTCGTGACACACACTGCCAGTCCCGCCGCCCGTCCCGGTGGGAGGAGACGTCCCGCAGGGATCACGGGACGGGACGGGGGACGCGGGACGGGAGCGGGACGCCCGTATGCCGGTCCTGTGGGACGTCTCCATCGCTTGCCACCGCCGCGCGTCCCCGTCGCGTGTCGCCGTCGCGCGGACGGCGCGGGGGCCGGGAACGCCGAAGGCCCCCGGCACCCTTGCGGGTGACGGGGGCCTCTCGGGCTTCGGTGCGCGCTCGGTGCGTCAGTGCACCGGGACGACCTGCTTCTCCTCGGCGAAGTGGCACGCCGAGAAGTGCGCGGCCGGGGTGTCCTCACCCTGGAAGCGCTGCGGGACCGCGAGGACCGGCACCTCCTGGGAGCACTTCTCCTGCGCCTTCCAGCAGCGGGTGCGGAAGCTGCAGCCCGACGGCGGGTTGGCCGGCGAGGGGACGTCACCGGTGAGGATGATCCGCTCGCGGTGCGCGCGGGCCTCCGGGTCCGGCACCGGCACCGCGGAGAGCAGCGCCTGGGTGTACGGGTGCGTCGGGTGCTCGTAGATCTGCTCGTCCGTACCGATCTCGGCCATCTTGCCGAGGTACATGACGCCGACGCGGTCCGAGATGTGCCGGACGATCGACAGGTCGTGCGCGATGAAGATGTAGGAGAGGTTGAACTCGTCCTGCAGCTTCCCCATCAGGTTGATGACCTGCGCCTGGACGGAGACGTCCAGGGCCGAGACCGGCTCGTCGCAGATGATGATCTCGGGGTTGAGCGCGAGGCCGCGGGCGATGCCGATGCGCTGGCGCTGGCCGCCGGAGAACTGGTGCGGGTACCGGTTGATGTACTCCGGGTTCAGACCGACGACGTCGAGCAGTTCCTGCACCTTGCGGCGCCGGTCGCCCTTCGGGGCCACCTCGGGGTGGATGTCGAAGGGCTCGCCGATGATGTCGCCGACCGTCATGCGCGGGTTCAGCGAGGTGTACGGGTCCTGGAACACCATCTGGATGTTGCGGCGGACGGCCTTCAGCGCGCGCCCGGACAGCTTGGTGATGTCCTGGCCCTTGTAGAAGACCTCGCCGGCGGTGGCCCGCTCCAGGTTCATCAGGAGCTTGGCGACCGTGGACTTGCCACAGCCGGACTCGCCCACGATGCCGAGGGTCTCGCCCTGGAAGAGGTCGAAGGAGACCCCGTCCACGGCCTTGACCGCGCCGACCTGCTTCTTGAAGAGGATGCCCTGCGTCAGCGGGAAGTGCTTCTGCAGGTTGCGCACCTGGAGGATCGGCTCACCGGCGGCCACGGGGGCCTCGATGGCGGCGGCCACGGCCTCGTCGTTGTTGCTGAGGTCAGCCATGGATCGTCTCCTTCCAGAAGTGGCAGGCGCTCTTACGGCCCGGGAGATCCGCGCCGTCCTGCTCGGTGACCGGCACCAGGGCCGGGATCTCCGTACGGCAGATGTCGTCGGCCTTGGGGCAGCGCGGGTTGAAGGCGCAGCCGGTGGGCACCTTGAGCAGGTTGGGCGGCAGGCCCTTGATCGCGTAGAGCTCCTGGCCCTTCTGGTCCAGGCGCGGGATCGAGTCGAGCAGACCGCGGGTGTACGGGTGGGCCGGACGCTTGTACAGCTCGTGCACCGGAGCCTGCTCGACGATCCGGCCGGCGTACATCACGGCGATCTTGTCCGCGACGTCGGCGACGACGCCGAGGTCGTGGGTGATCAGGATCAGGCCCATGTTGTATTCCTGCTGGAGCTCCGCGAGGAGGTCCATGACCTGGGCCTGGACGGTCACGTCGAGAGCCGTGGTGGGCTCGTCGGCGATGATCAGGTCCGGCTCCAGGGCGAGCGCCATGGCGATCATGATGCGCTGGCGCATGCCGCCGGAGAACTGGTGGGGGTAGTCGTCGACCCGGGCCTTGGCGGCGGGGATCTTGACCTTGTCCATCAGCTCGATGGCCTTGACCTTGGCGTCCTTCTTGGACATGCCGTGGTGCACCCGGAACATCTCGCCGAGCTGGTAGCCGACGTTGAGGACCGGGTTGAGGGAGGACAGCGCGTCCTGGAAGATCATGGCGATCTTCCGGCCGCGGATCTTCCGGCGCTCCTCCTCGGACATCTTCAGCATGTCCTCGCCGCGGAACAGGATCTCGCCCTGCGGGATCTTGCCGGGAGGCATGTCGAGGATGCCCATGATGGCCTGGGCGGTGACGGACTTGCCGGAGCCGGACTCGCCGAGGACGGCGAGGGTCTCGCCGGCGTTCACCGAGTAGTTGACGCCGTTGACCGCCTTGGCCACACCGTCACGGGTGTGGAACTCGACGTGCAGGTCCTTGACTTCGAGCAGCGGACCGGTGTGGTCGCCGCCGCGCGGCGCGGGGATGGCCGCGGTCTTGTCGATGATGCTCATCTGTTACGCCCTCCTCAGCGCAGCTTGGGGTCGAGGGCGTTGCGGACGGCTTCGCCGAGCATGATGAACGCCAGAACGGTGAGGCTCAGCATGATCGAGGGCCAGAGCAGGATGTGCGGGGCCACTCGGATCTGCGTGACACCGGCGGAGATGTCGACACCCCAGGAGACGGTCGGGGCGGCGAGGCCCAGGCCCAGGAAGGACAGGGTCGCCTCGGCCGAGATGTAGCCGCCGAGCGCGATGGTCGCGACGACGATCACCGGGGCCATGGCGTTCGGCAGGATGTGCTTGAACAGGATCCGGACGGTGCCGGCGCCGAGCGCCTTCGCCGCGTGGACGTAGTCGGCCTGCTTGACCGTGATCACGGCACCGCGCATGACGCGGGTGATCTGGGTCCAGCCGAGGAACGCGAGGGCGAAGACGACGACCCAGACGGTCCGCTCGACGAAGGACTGCAGGACGACCATGGCGCCGAGCAGGAACGGGATGCCGAAGAAGATGTCGGTGATCCGGGAGAGGATCGTGTCGACCCAGCCGCCGAAGTAGCCGGCGACCATGCCCATGATGCCGCCGACGACCGTGACGATCGCGGTGACGGCGATGCCGACGATGATCGAGGCGCGGGTGCCGTGGATCAGACGGGCGTAGACGGAGCGGCCCTGGCCGTCGTAGCCCAGCCACTCCGGCGAACCGACCTTGCCCAGCTCGGGCTTGCCCAGGAAGTGGTGGACCAGGTCACCGGCGGTCGGGGACGCGCTGGTGAAGAGGGTCGGCCAGGCCGCGATCAGCAGCAGCAGCGCGATCAGCGCCGACGAGATGATGAAGTACGGGTTGCGGCGCAGGTCGGCCCAGGCGTCGCCCCAGAGGCTGCGGGCCTTCTCCTGCTTCGCCGCCGGAGCGGACGCGTCCACCGAGGGGGTGGCGACGGCGTCCTCGACGGCCGTGGCGGTCTTGGTCACGTCAGGCATACCGGATCCTCGGGTCCAGGACCGCGTACAGCAGGTCGATGAGCAGGCTGGTGACGAGGTAGACGAGCACCAGGATGGTGACGAGGCCCACCAGGGTCGAACCTTCACGCCGGGAGATCGACTCGGCGATGACGCCGCCGATGCCGTGGATGTTGAAGATGAACTCGGTGACGACCGCGCCGCCCATGATGGCGCCGATGTCGGTGCCGAGGAAGGTGACCACGGGGATCATCGAGTTGCGCATCAGGTGGACGCCGATGACGCGGCGGCGCGGCAGACCCTTGGCGACGGCCGTGCGCATGTAGTCGGCGCGCAGGTTCTCCGCCATGGAGGTACGGGTCAGTCGGGCCACGTACGCGAGGGAGAGACCGCCGAGCACGGCGGCGGGGGCGATCAGCTGGCCCCACTCGGGCTCGGTGCTGACGTTCGGCTCGATCCAGCCCAGGTTGAAGGCGAACACCATCTTGATGATGTAGCCGAGGACGAAGACCGGGATCGAGATGATCAGCAGGGTGAAGATCAGGATCAGGTTGTCGGCGAGACGGCCGGCGCGCAGACCGCCGACGATGCCGAGGCCGATGCCGAAGACCAGCTCGATGGCGAAGGCCAGAGCGCCGAGCTGCAGGGTGATGGGGAACGCGTCGCCCAGCACTTCCGTGACCGGAAGGCCGTTGCGGATCTGGGTACCGAAGTCCTGGTGCCAGATCATGTTCCACATGTAGCTGACGTACTGCTCCCACTGCGGCCTGTCGAGACCCAGCTCGTGGCGCTTCGCGGCGAGCGTCGCCGGGTCGGCGCCCTTGTCGCCGAACATGGCCAGCACGGGATCACCGGGCAGGCTGTGCACCATGAGGAAGATCAGCAGGGTCGTCCCGAGGAAAACCGGGATCATCTGGAGCAGTCGTCGTGCGACATAACGCCCCATCATGCCTCCGTTGAGATGTGACAGCGCAACCGACGGGCCCTCCCTCGACAGCATGCCCGGATCCGGGCATGCCGATGTCGTGGAAGGGCCCCCCAGCCGCTGCGTAAGGCGCCGAAACGGGACTGACGATCCGTCAGTCCCGTGACGGCGTGCGGACTACGCTTGGGTGATTACTTCTTGACCTCGACGCCGGTCAGGATCGGGTCGCCGTCCTGGCCGTAGGCGACACCCGAAACCTTCTCGGAGAAGCCCGCGTTGACCTTGTAGTACCAGAGCGGGATGGACGGCATGTAGTTCTTGAGGTCCTTCTCAATCGCCTGGTAGGCCTTGACGGACTCGTCAAGGGTCTTGGCGGAGTCGGCCTTCGCGATCTTGGCGTCCAGCTCCTTGTTGGAGAAGTCGCCCTGGTTGCCGCCGGCACCCGTGCGGAACAGGTCCGAGATGAAGTTGGCGTTCACCGGGTAGTCGAGCACCCAGCCGGAACGGTAGAGCGACTTGACCTGCTTGGTCTTACGAGCGGTCAGGTCGGCCTGGAAGTCCGGCTTGCCGTCGCCGACGCACTGGACGCTGGTGGCCTGCTGGATGGAGTTGCAGACAGCGTCCACCCACTCCTTGTGGCCACCGTCGGCGTTGTACTGGATCGAGATCTTGTTGCCCGGGACGCCGCCGCCGGCCTTGATGAGGGCCTTGGCCTGAGTCGGGTCGTACTTGGTGACGCCGTTGCCGCCGTCCTCCTGGAAGCCCAGGACGCCCTTGGCGACCCAGCCGGTCGCGGGCTCACGCGTGCCGTTCAGCACCGTCTTGGTGATGGTGGCGCGGTCGATCGCCATGGACAGACCCTGGATGACGCGCGGGTCGACCTGCTTCGGCTTCTTCCACTGGTCGGCGTAGAAGGCGACGGCGATGGTCTGGATCGCGGAGTACGCCTGGTCCACGGCGCGGTCGCCGAGGTCCTGACGGTAGACCGGGAGGTCCTTCGGCGCGATCTGACGCAGGACGTCGACGTTGCCGGACTTCAGGTCCTCGTACGCGGCCTCGAGGGTGGTGTAGTTCTTGAAGACCACACCGCCGTTCTTCGCCTTGTTCGGGCCCTTGTAGCCGTCGTACCGGGTGATCTCGATCTTCTTCTTGTGGTCCCAGCTCTTGAACTTGTAGGGACCGTTGCCGACCGGGGCCTGGCCGCGGGTCTTGGCGTCCAGCTTGTAGAAGGACTCCGGGAGCGGCGCGAAGACGATGTACGCGAGCTTGTGGCCGAAGTACGGGACGGACTTCGAGAGCTCGATCGTGAAGGTGTTCTCGTCGACGACCTTCAGACCCTCGAGCTTGTCGGCGGTCTGCTTGGCGCCCTCGGCGTCCGGGTGGACCTTGTCGTAGCCCTTGATGTCCGCGAACCAGGACGCGAGGCCCTGGGCGTTCTTCAGGCTGGCGTTCCAGTTCCACGCGTCCACGTAGGACTTGGAGGTGACGGGGGTGCCGTCGTGGAAGGTCCAGCCCGGCTTGAGCTTGACGGTCCAGGTCTTCGAGTCCGTCGTGGTGACCGATTCGGCGTTGACCATCGTCAGCGAACCGTCGGCCTTGTAGTCGACCAGGGTCGAGAACAGGCCGGCCATGACGGCGGAGCCGTTGGACTCCATCGTGTCGCCGGTGAGCAGGGGCTTCTCGGGCTCACCCAGCTCGACGGAGAAGATTCCGTTCGGGTCAACAGCCTTGGCGTCGTTGCCGCTGTCGCCGCTCTTACCCCCGCCACAGGCGGTCGCAGCAAGGGCGACGATGATCGCGCCCGTTACCCACTTGGCGCTCTTGGCACCGCGCATGGGTTCCTCCTCATGAGTCCACTTTGTCACTACAAGAGGGGCACTTCGAGTTTCGCCGACACCCCTGACGGCTTTGGACTCAAGTGCCCCGAGTGTGCTCGTGAGTCGGCACTCCCCACAGTGCGTGACCCATTGACCCGAGCTCAATGGAGCCAACTATTAAGTACGTCCGGGCTGTAAACCACACTTAAGCGGTCTCGTTTTGACAACATCACCGGGGCCTCGGAGACCGAAATCCGGACAAACTGAGCACAGACAGACACGCCCGAAACGGACTGTTAACACACGTACCGGAGAGCGATCGCCGATATGCGGACACTCGCCCTCCGAAATGGAGTTGACGAAACGTTGACCCGACTTGACGAAAAGCCCGGACCCCCACAGTGCCTGTGGGGGTCCGGGCTCCGGTGCTGACGTCGTGTCAACCGCGAGCGGCGAAGATCACAGAAGCATGATCTACCCCGCCGTCAGCGGCCGTATGCGACCTTACTCAGCCGTTCTTGGCGCGGGAAGCGGAACGACCGCGCTCCTTCTGGTCCAGGACGACCTTGCGGATGCGCACGGCCTCCGGGGTGACCTCGACGCACTCGTCGTCGCGGCAGAACTCCAGGGACTGCTCCAGGGAGAGCTTCCGCGGCGGGACGATCGCCTCGAAGGAGTCGGCGGAGGAGGAGCGCATGTTGGTGAGCTTCTTCTCCTTGGTGATGTTCACGTCCATGTCGTCGGAGCGGGAGTTCTCGCCGACGATCATGCCCTCGTACACCTCGGTGCCGGGGTCGGTGAACAGGACGCCGCGCTCCTGCAGGTTGGTCATCGCGAAGGCGGTGACCGCACCCGCGCGGTCGGCGACCAGCGAGCCGTTGTTACGGGTGACCAGCGGGCCGAACCACGGCTCGTGGCCCTCGTGGATCGAGTGGGCGATGCCCGTACCGCGGGTCTGGGTCAGGAACTCCGTACGGAAGCCGATGAGGCCACGGGACGGAACGACGAACTCCATGCGGACCCAGCCGGAGCCGTGGTTCGACATGTTGTCCATGCGGCCCTTGCGGACACCCATGAGCTGCGTGACCGCGCCCATGTGCTCCTCGGGGACGTCGACCGTGAGGCGCTCGACGGGCTCGTGGATCTTGCCGTCGACCTCCTTGGTGACGACCTGCGGCTTGCCGATGGTGAGCTCGAAGCCCTCGCGGCGCATCTGCTCGACCAGGATGGCGAGCGCGAGCTCACCACGACCCTGGACCTCCCAGGCGTCCGGGCGCTCGGTCTCGAGGACGCGGAGCGAGACGTTGCCGATGAGCTCGCGGTCCAGGCGGTCCTTGACCTGGCGGGCGGTGACCTTGCGGTCCTTCACGGCGGTCTTGGCGTCCGCGCCCTTGCCGGTGCCGCCACGGCCGACGAGCGGCGAGGTGTTGGTGCCGATGGTCATGGAGATGGCGGGCTGGTCGACCGTGATCAGCGGGAGCGCGATCGGGTTCTCCGGGTCGGCCAGGGTCTCGCCGATCATGATGTCGGGGATGCCGGCGACGGCGCAGATGTCACCGGGGCCGGCGACCTCGGCCGGCTTGCGGGTGAGCGCCTCGGTCATCATCAGCTCGGTGATGCGGACGTTGGAGATCGTGCCGTCCCGCTTGATCCACGCGACCGTCTGGCCCTTGCGCAGCTCGCCCTGCTCGACGCGGAGCAGCGCGATGCGGCCGAGGAAGTTGTCGGCGTCCAGGTTGGTGACGTGGGCCTGGAGGGGGGCCTCCTCGTCGTACGACGGGGCCGGGACGTGCTCCAGGATCGTGGAGAAGAACGGCTCCAGGTTCTCGGAGTCCTGCGGGACCGTGCCGTCCTCCGGCTTGGTCAGCGAGGCGATGCCGTCGCGGCCGCAGGCGTAGACGATCGGGAACTCGATCTGGTCCTCGTCGGCGTCCAGGTCGAGGAAGAGGTCGTAGGTCTCGTTGACGACCTCGTCGATCCGGGAGTCCGGGCGGTCCGTCTTGTTGATGCAGAGGATGACGGGCTTGCGCTGCTGGAGCGCCTTGCGCAGCACGAAGCGGGTCTGCGGGAGCGGACCCTCGGAGGCGTCCACCAGGAGGACGACGGCGTCGACCATCGACAGACCGCGCTCGACCTCGCCACCGAAGTCGGCGTGGCCGGGGGTGTCGATGATGTTGATCGTGATCGGGGCCCCGCCGTCCTTGGGGTGATACTTCACCGCCGTGTTCTTGGCGAGGATCGTGATGCCCTTCTCACGCTCCAGGTCGTTCGAGTCCATCATGCGGTCGTCGAGCTGCTGGTGGGCGGCGAAGGCACCGGCCTGCTTGAGCATGGCGTCGACGATGGTCGTCTTGCCATGGTCGACGTGGGCGACGATGGCGACGTTACGGATGTCGTGGCGCGTGGGCATGGGTGCTTGCGCTTCTCTCGGATCGTGGGATGCGGCGTCAGTTCCTCTTACGCCCGCCGGGCGGACGCGCCACGGCTATGTCCTATGGTACGGGGCTGCCGTGCAAGGGGCTTCCCCGGCTTGATCCGAGAGGGTCTACTGGGAGGTTTCAGGGTGTGGGGAAAGTCATGCGGGCCGGGTCAAGGGGCCGACGTGATCCTGCCCGCCGGGATCTCCGGCGGGCAAGGAAATTGAGCTGCTTCTGAGGTTGTGACCTGCACTTTCAGTGGTTGTGCTCGGTACCCTTGGTCGTTTCGGGCTTCTTGAACCCGATGTCCTGGTAGCGGGGGGCGGCGAGGCCCCAGGCCCCGGCGTTCACGAGATCGGC
>NZ_MWIG01000353.1:0-8687 GCF_002156145.1 Streptomyces sp. NRRL B-24572
CCTCGGTGCGGCCGCCGCGCCGCCGGGCCGCCGCGGGGGCGGGCACCGAGGCGCCGGGTGCGGCCTTGGCGGCCGGTCCCTCGGGCTCGGCCGTGCGGGCGCGCGGCTCCGCGGCCTCGGAGTCCGCCGGAGCGTGCTCCGCGGAGCCCTCGGCCGCCGCCGTGTCGCTCTCGGCCGCCGGTGCGGGGACCGCGCGGCGGGGTGCGGACGCCTGGAGCGCCGTCCCCCCGGTCGTACGGAAGAGTTCGTCGGCTCCGGGCAGACTCACTCGGCGTGACACCGGGCGAGCACCTCCCTGGCGAGCTGACGGTAGGCGGCGGCGCCCACGGAGTTGGAGGCGTACGTGGTGATGGGCTCGCCGGCGACCGTGGTCTCCGGGAAGCGCACGGTCCGCCCGATGACCGTGTGGTACACGTGGTCGTCGAAGGCCTCGACGACGCGCGCGAGGACCTCACGGCTGTGCACGGTCCGGGAGTCGTACATCGTGGCGAGGATGCCGTCGAGCTCCAGCTCGGGGTTGAGCCGCTCCTGGACCTTCTCGATGGTCTCGGTGAGCAGCGCGACACCGCGCAGCGCGAAGAACTCGCACTCCAGCGGCACGATGACCTTGTGAGCGGCCGTCAGGGCGTTCACGGTCAGCAGGCCGAGCGAGGGCTGACAGTCGATCACGATGTAGTCGTAGTCGTTCATCAGCGGCTTCAGGGCGCGCTGGAGCGTGGACTCGCGCGCGACCTCGCTGACCAACTGGACTTCGGCGGCCGAGAGGTCGATGTTGCTCGGCAGCAGGTCCATGTTGGGCACGGCGGTCTTGAGGAGCACCTCGTCCGCCGACATGCCCCGCTCCATGAGCAGGTTGTAGACGGTGAGGTCGAGCTCCATCGGGTTCACGCCGAGGCCGACCGACAGGGCTCCCTGCGGGTCGAAGTCGACGAGCAGCACCCGTCGTCCGTACTCGGCGAGCGCGGCGCCCAGGTTGATGGTCGACGTGGTCTTGCCGACGCCGCCCTTCTGGTTGCACATCGCGATGATCTTCGCGGGTCCGTGGTCGGTCAGGGGACCCGGGATCGGGAAGTACGGCAGGGGCCGTCCGGTGGGGCCGATCCGCTCGCGGCGCTGGCGGGCAGCGTCGGGTGCGAGGGTGGCCGCGTACTCCGGGTCGGGCTCGTACTCGGCGTCGGGGTCGTAGAAGTGCCCCTCGGGCACCTCGTCGTAGGCGGCGAAGTGGGTGGACTCTCGGCCCATCTCGTTGCCGGCCGTGGCGTTCACGTGTAGGCCGTCCATCGTCTTCATCGTGTGGGCACTCGTCATGGGCTGGTGCGTCGCGAAGGTCCGCACCGCGACGGAGCCGATCGGGGCACCTGGCGCACCGCTCCCGGGAGTAAATGTCGACTCATTCACAAGTCGTCTTACCTCCTTGGATGTGACCAGGAACATTTATCGATAGGTCAGCGTGGCACCATGCCGACGGTTGGCGACTCTATGGCGTGTCACCGCTCCGCAGCAACACAATCCGCCGGACCCGGCCCGATGTGTCGGCAACCGAACACGTCTCTGTCAAGGGTGCGCAGGCATGCATCCACACGTTTCAGGGGTGTGCGAAACGGTTAAAGGGTTACGTTCGAGGCGAGTTGCCCGAACGTTTCGGCGGGTGCCGAGACACGACCGGCCGGACCTTGTCGAACAAGGTCCGGCCGGGTGCGTGATATTGACGGCACGCGTTGACGGGGACGGCGTCAACGGGCCTTCGGGGGTCAGGCCAGGAGGCCGGCGAGCTCGACGTGCTCGAGGCCGTGCGCCTCGGCGACCTCCTTGTAAACCACCTTGCCGTCATGGGTGTTGAGGCCCAGGGCGAGGGCGGAGTCGCGGCGCAGCGCCTCGACCCAGCCGTTGTTCGCCAGCGACACGATGTAGGGCAGCGTGGCGTTGGTGAGGGCGTAGGTGGAGGTGTTCGGGACCGCGCCCGGCATGTTGGCGACGCAGTAGAAGACCGAGTTGTGGACCTGGAAGGTCGGCTCGGCGTGGGTGGTCGGGTGCGAGTCCTCGAAGCAGCCGCCCTGGTCGATCGCAATGTCGACAAGGACACTTCCGGGCTTCATCTTGGCGACGAGCTCGTTGGTGACCAGCTTCGGGGCCTTGGCGCCCGGGATGAGGACGGCGCCGATGACGAGGTCGGCCTCGACGACGGCCTTCTCCAGCTCGAAGGCGTTGGAGACGATCGTCTTGACCTTCGTGCCGAAGATCTTGTCGGCCTCGCGGAGCTTGTTGATGTCGCGGTCGAGCAGGGTCACGTGGAAGCCCAGGCCGATGGCGATCTGCACGGCGTTCCAGCCGGAGACGCCGCCGCCGATGACCACGCACTCGCCGGCGTGGGTGCCCGGGACGCCGCCCGGGAGGACGCCGCGGCCGCCGACCGAGCGCATCAGGTGGTAGGCGCCGACCTGCGGGGCCAGGCGGCCCGCGACCTCGGACATCGGGGCGAGCAGCGGGAGCGCGCGGTTGGCGGTCTCGACCGTCTCGTACGCGATGGCGGTGGTGCCGGACTCGAGGAGCGCGTCCGTGCACTCCCGGGAGGCGGCGAGGTGCAGGTAGGTGAAGAGGGTCTGGTCCTTGCGGAGGCGGTGGTACTCCTCCGCGATGGGCTCCTTGACCTTGAGCAGAAGGTCGGCGGTGGCCCAGACCTCGTCGGCGGTGGCGAGGATCTCGGCGCCGGCGGCGACGTACTCCTCGTCCGTGATCGAGGAGCCGACACCGGCGTTCTGCTCGATGAAGACCTGGTGGCCGTTGCGGACGAGCTCGTGGACACCGGCAGGGGTGATGGCCACACGGAACTCGTTGTTCTTGACCTCGCGGGGGATGCCGACCTTCATCGTCGATCACGGTCCTTGAATCAGGGGGATAACTGGGGCACTGCGATACATACCCGGATGCACTGCAGCGCACCGGGGCAGACCACGTTCGAACGCGGCGCACCCAGTCTAATGAAGGAGTTCCCGCTGTCTAGCCTTTCAAAGTACTAATCTTCGACGGAGCCACTGCGGATTTCGTAGGCTGATGGTTCCGTTTCCAGGAGTCTTTCCGCCGCGGACCGGTGCAGCCCGGCAGCCGCGGGGTCGCCGAGCCGGTCGAGGGTGTCGGCGAGACGCAGCTGGAGCGCGGCCTGCAGCCGCGTGTCCTGGGCCCGGCGAGCCCACTCCACCGCTTCCTCGCAGGTCCGCAGGGATTCTTCGGGCCGTCCGGCGTACTCCTGGACCCGGGCCGCCTCGCTCAACGCCCTTGCGTAGCCCGGGAGATCGGAGAGCCTCCGGTAGCCGGCCGCGGCGGCCCGCCAGCTCCTCAGGGCCTCCCCGTACCGCCCCGCATAGGTCTGTACGGCGCCGAGGCGGGCGTAAAGACGGGCCTGGTCGGCGCGCTCGTCCCGGGCGAGGCGCTGGGCGAGGGCCCGCCCGTACCAGTCACCGGCCCGCTGCCAGTCCCCCAGCTCCTGATAGGAACCACCTACGGATTCCATTGCGCGACCGATCGCGTACGGGTCATTTGCTCTGCGTCCGGCCTCCAAAGCCGACCGATATCGCAGCAGGGCGTCCTTCGTCCTGCCGGTCCTGGCGTCGAGATCGGCCAGGTTCAGCAGGGCGGCGGCCTGCTCGCGGTGCAGCCCGCGCCGCTCTGCCACGTCCAGGACGAGCCGGTGCAGGCCGTACAGCTCGGGGGCGGCGGCCTCGGCGCCCCGGTGCGCGGCGAGCGCCCTGACGAGCGAGGCGACCAGGCGCCGGGCGAGGGTGTCGAGCTCCCCGTCCGCCACGGCGAGCCGGGCGGAGGCGAGGAGCACGGCCTGCCGGGAGTCCAGCCAGGCGGCGGCCGCGGCCGCGCTCGGGAAACGCAGGGCACGCGGCAGCCCGGCCAGCTTCCGGCGGGCGGGCGAGCCCTCGGGTTCGGTGACCGCACGGCAGGACTGGAGGAGCCGTACGGTCCGCTCCAGCATCCGGGCCCGGGCGAGCTGCACCTCGGCGGGCCGGTCGCGCTCCTCCAGCTGGGCGCGAAGGAGGGGGACGAGGTGCGCGCGCACCTCGTACTGTCCGTCCTCGCCGCCCGAGACGAGCCCCAGGGCGGCGAAGTCGGCAAGGGTCGTCGTGGCCGCCGAGACCGAGCAGCCGGCCAGGGCGGAGGCGGTGTGGGCGTCGGCCCGGCCCAGCGGGGCCAGGGCGAGGAATCGCAGTATCCGGGCGGCGGTGGCGGGCAGCGCCTCGTGGGCGAGCAGGAAGGCCCGGGTGAGGGGATCGCCGCTGAGCCCGCGCAGCCGCTTGGCGAGGTCGGCGACGGAGGCCTTCGGCTGTACGGACAGCCAGCCGCCGGCGAGGACGACCGCGGCGGGCAGCCCCCCGCACTCCTCGACGAGGGTCTCGGCGGCCTGCGGGTCGACGGTGATGCGGACGGAGCCGGTGAAGGCGGTGAGGAGCTCGATGGCCGACTTGGGGTCGAGCCCGCCGAGGGTGCAGGGCCGCACGTCGGGGATGCCGGTGAGGGGCCCGCGGGCGACCCCGATGACCAGGGCGTCGGGGTTGTCGGGGATGAGGGGGTCGGCCTGCTCGGCGTCGACGGCGTCGTCGAGGAGCAGAACGGCCCGGCGGTCGGCGAGCGCGCCCCTGACGAGCTCGGTCAACTCGTCCTCTCCGGCCCCGGGCGGTTCGGCGACGCCGAGCGCGGCGAGCAGTTCCTGCGCGACCCGCGCGGTGGGGACGGGGTCGCCGCCGGGCTCGGTGAGCCGGGCGCGGAAGACGCCGTCGGGGTAACGGTCGGCGAGCCCGGCGGCCAGCTCCTCGGCGAGGGCGGTCCGTCCGGAGCCGGGCTTGCCGGCGATGAGCAGGACCCGGGCACGGGGCGCCTTGCGGCCGGTGAGGGTGTCGAGGCCGGTCCGCTCGATGTCGGCGCGCAGGGCCTTCAACTCCCGCTGCCGACCGAAGAACCGCCGGCTGCCGGCCGCCGCCACAGCCTGATCCGTCACGGGCCACGCTCCCGTCCACCTGCGCACGAGCCGATCCCGCGGGGGGCTCCGCACGGGCGATTCCGAGCGTAGTTCAGGGCGGGAGGCGGACTTGGCGGAGCGCGGCGGACGAATCCCCCGATCGGATCAGCGGATCGTCACACCGGCCGGGCTCCGTGGGGCACGGAGGTCGTTCCGCGACCGGGCCACGCGAGGTCGTCCACGGCGAGGAACAGCTCGTCGGCCACGGCGGCGGGGGTCGCCCCGGTGAACGCCATGACCTCCCGGTGCAGATGGGACTGGTCGGCGTAGCCGGTCTCGGCCGCGACGCGGGCCGCGCGGTCACCCGCGACCAGGCGGTGGGCGGCGTGGTCGAAGCGGACCAGCTTCATGGCGCGCTTGGGCGGCAGACCGAGCTGCGACCCGAACCGGGACCACAACCGCTTGCGGCTCCACCCGACCTCGGCCGCGAGTCCGTCGACCCGGGCCAGGCCATGGCCGGCGACCATCCGGTGCCAGACCCAGGCCACCTCCGGATCCACCGGCGGCCCCGCCTCGTACCGGCGGGCGAGCAGCGCGTCCGTCAGCGCGAAGCGGGCCTGCCACGACGATGCGGCACGGAGTCGCTCGCGGGTCCGTGACGCCTCCCGGCCCCACACGTCCTCCAACGACACGACGGCGCCGTCCAGTTCGGCGGGCGGGACGCCCAGGATCGCGCCTGCGACCACCGGGGACAGACGCACCTGCACGCACTCGACGTTCTCTCCCCGCGCCCACACCGCGCCTCCGGACCCGAGCCCGGCCCCGGCGACGAAGCTCCCCCGCTGCGGGCGCCCCGCGGCACCGTCGAGGACGGGCGAACCGGCACCGAACTCCAGCAGGAGCGTGACGGCCGGGTACGGGACGATCCGGAGCGCCCCCAGGTCACGGACGCGGAACCCGGCCATGCTGACACCGGCCACCCGGCTCGGCCCCCGCGGGCACTCGACACCCCACACCGCCGCACCGCGCGCGAAGGTCTGCATGCCGCCATGGTACGAGCCGGCCAAGGGGAACATTCGTCCAATACCCGGGCCCGTACCGGCGGAGACAGTGGGCCCATGACCACTGCTCCCGAAGGCGATCCGTACGTGAACGGCGGCGCCGAGACCACCGAGAGTTCCCTCCTGCCGCTGGACGACGGCGTCCTCCACGTGTCCCAGGACGGCCCCCGCGACGCCCCCGCGCTCCTCCTCGTCCACGGGTCCGCTTCCTCGTCCCGCTCGTGGAACCCGATGGTCCCGCTGCTGACCGGAACCCACCGCGTCATCCGGATCGACCTGCTCGGGCACGGCCGGTCGGCGAAACCGGCCGACCGCAGCTATGCGATCCCGGACCAGGCACACCGGGCGGGTGCGGTACTGGACCGGCTCGGTGTCGAGCGCGCCGTGGTCGTCGGCCACTCCAGCGGCGGCACGGTCGCCACCGCCCTCGCCGAAGAGCGGCCCGACCTGGTGACCGCACTCGCGCTCGTCAACACCGGCCCCGGTCTGCACGCCCTCATCGCACCGGAGTCCGCCGCCGTCACCCCCTCGCGGTGGCCACCGGCCGACGAACAGCTCCGACTGTTCGCGAGCACGGCCTTCAGCCGCGCGGGCTATCGGATCCCGGAAGAGCTCCTGGACGACGTGCGCGACATGACCCCCCACACGCTCACCACGACGATGCGGGCCACCCGTTCCTACCTGGAACAACGGGCGCTGCCGTCCCGCCTATCGGTCCTCGGCAAGCCGCTCCTGGTGATCTTCGGCGAGGACGACCGGAGGTGGCGGTCCTCGTCCGCCTCCGAGTACCGCGCCGTTCCGGGCGCGCAGGTCGAGCTGCTGCCCGGACTCGGCCATTCGCCCCTCCTTGAGGATCCGCCGCGGACCGCCGCTCCCCTGCTGGCCTTCGCCGCGATGCACGAATGACCAGGAGGGGTGCCATGCGGATTCTCGTCTCCGGCGCCGGCGTCGCCGGTCCTGTCCTGGCCCACTGGCTCACCCGGCACGGCTTCTCCGTCACCGTGGTCGAGCGCGCGCCGACCCTGCGCAGGACCGGCGGCCACGCGGTCGACCTGTTCCGGCCCGCGACCGACGTCTCGGAGAGGATGGGCGTGCTCCCGCGCGTCGAGGAGCGGGCCACCGGCACGAACCGGATGACCGTCCACCGGGAGGGCTCACGGCGTCCCGTCCGGGCGGACCTCTCCAAGATCTTCGGCGCCGCCTCCGACCGGCACGTCGAGATCATGCGCGACGACCTGAGCGCGATCTACTACGACGCCGCACGCGACGACGTCGAGTACGTCTTCGGCGACTCGATCACCGCGATCTCGCCCGACGGCGAGGTGCGGTTCGAGAACGGCGCGCCGCGCCGCTTCGACCTCGTCGTCGGCGCGGACGGGCTGCACTCCAACGTCCGCCGCCTCGTCTTCGACGAGGAGTCCCGCCTCGACGCGTACATCGGGGCCTACCTCGCGGTGCTGACCCTGCCGAACGACTCCGACCTCGACGGCGAGCTCCTCCTCCACGTCGGCGTCGGCCGCACCGCCGGCATGTACGGCGCGCGGCACGTCGGCGACGCGCGGGTGCTGTTCCTGTTCCGGAGCGAGCGCGAGCTCGACTGCCACCACCACGACGTCCCCCGGCAGAAGGAGCTGCTGCGCGGAGCGTTCGCCGGCATGCACGATCGGGTGGACCGCTGGCTGGACGAGCTCGACCGCACCCCGGCGTTCTACTTCGACTCGATCACCCAGCTCCGCATGGACACCTGGTCGCGGGGGAGGGTGACGCTCGTCGGCGACGCGGGCTACTGCCCCGGCCCGGCCGTCGGGGGCAGCACCAGTCTGGCCGTCGTCGGCGCGTACGTCCTCGCCGGGGAGCTGGCACGGGCGGGGGGCGACCACACGCGCGCCTTCCCCGCGTACGAGCGCGCGATGTCCACGTACGTACGCGGCAGCCGTGCGGTCGCGCTGAGCGCGGCGAAGACCCTGATACCCACGTCGCGCCTCGGCGTGTGGGGCCTGGCCCAGGGCGCCCGTCTGATCTCCGCCCTGCCGGCGGGCCCGGCCCGCGGACTGATCCGCCTCACGACGAAGAGCGCGCGCCTGCACGACGCGATGACGCTCCCCGACTACCCGCCGTAGCCGGGTGCGGGCCCGCGCGGGTGCGGGCCCGCGCGGGCGCCGGGCGCGGGGCCGAGGGGTTACCCCTCGAAGGGCCTGGCCGGCCAGGGGGTCGAGGCCGGGCGGAGGGCGTCCAGGCCCTCGCCCGCCCGCGCCGCCACCAGCGAAAGCACCCCCACCACCAGGCAGTTGTTGTGCAGCTCGCCCGCGAGGACCCCACGCACGAGGTCGCCCACCGGCACCCGCGCGAGCTCCATGTCGGCCTCCTCCTCGGAGACCTCGAAGCGCTCGCCCTCCGCCTCGGCGAGGTCCCGCGCCAGGAAGATCCGTACGGCCTCGTCGCAGCCGCCGGGCGTGGTGTAGACGTCGGCCAGGACCCGCCAGTCCTCCGCCTTGATGTGCGCCTCCTCGTACAGCTCGCGCTGGGCGGCGTGCAGCGGGTTCTCGCCGGGGACGTCGAGGAGTCCGGCCGGGATCTCCCAGAGCCTCTGCCGTACCGGGTGCCGGTACTGCCGGAGGACGACCACGCGGTCCTGCTCGTCCAGGGCGAGGACGGCCACGGAGCCG
>NZ_MWIG01000354.1:0-24552 GCF_002156145.1 Streptomyces sp. NRRL B-24572
TCGGCGCCTTCGCCGAGGCCGCCGCCGCCGCCGAGCGCATCGGCTTCGACGGCGTCGAACTGCACGGCGCCCACGGCTACCTCCTCGACCAGTTCCTGTGGGCGGGGACGAACCGCCGTACCGACGCCTACGGCGGCGACCCCGTGGCCCGTACGAAGTTCGCGGCCGAGATCGTGGCCGCGGTCCGCGAGGCCGTCTCGCCCGACTTCCCGGTGATCTTCCGCTTCTCGCAGTGGAAGCAGGACGCCTACGACGCGCGGCTCGCCGAGACCCCGGAGGAGCTGGAGGCGATCCTGGCCCCGCTCACCGCGGCCGGCGTCGACGTGTTCCACGCCTCCACCCGCCGCCACTGGGTACCCGAGTTCGAGGGCTCGGACCTGAACCTGGCGGGCTGGACCAAGAAGCTCACCGGCAGGCCCACCATCACCGTCGGCTCGGTCGGCCTCGACGGCGACTTCATCCACGCCTTCGCGGGCGAGGGCGCTCCGGTTCAGGGCATCGACGACCTCCTCGACCGTCTGGAGCGCGACGAGTTCGACATGGTCGCCGTCGGCCGCGCGCTGCTCCAGGACCCGGAATGGGCGGCGAAGGTCCTGGCGGGGCGGACCGACGAACTGAAGCCGTACGACGCTGCCGCGGTGAGGACGCTGAGCTAGCCCTTGGACTCTCGAAACGGTTCGCCGCCTCCGTCGGCGAACCGTTTCGCGTTCCGACCGGGTGACGTGTTGCCCACCGCGCCTTTGACGCTGCCCGGGCCGGCAGTGCGTCGCCGTCGGGACGGGAGTACCTGCAGGGTCTGCTGCACCACCTGACAGGCTATGGGCATGGACATGCATAGTGTGTTGCTCTACGGGTGCGCTGCGGCCGTCGTCGTGTCGGGTGTCCAACTCCTGGCGGCGCTCGCCGTGAAGGACGGCGAGGAGAAGGCTCCTCCGTCGGCCCTGCTGCAGTCGTGGCGGCGGCCGGTACCGAGAGCCGCCGCGGGGCTGACGGGCGCCATGGTGGCGCTCGGCGTGGCCCAGGTGGTCGCCCCCGCCATGATCGATGCGCTGGAGCGCCACCCTCATGGCGCGTGGTGGCGAGCCGTGACCGCCTTGACGGTCCAGTCCTCAGGATGGTTTCAACTCGTCTTCAATCTCGCTGCGCTGGCCGTTGTCGCCCCGGTCGCCGAGCGGCATTTCGGTCCCTGGCGGATGGTGCTGATCTTCACGACGAGCGGTGTGATCGCACAGGCGGTGAGCATGGCCGGCTGGAGTCTCCGAGGAGGCGGCGACTCGGTGGCGATCTGCGGCCTCGTCGGCGCACTCGGCGCCCATTACGCGACGCGCGGCAGCGTCATCGCCCTGCGACGGGTGGCCCTCCTCGTCCCCGCCGCAGGTCTCGTCCTTTGTCTCCTCGCCAACAACCACGGCGTCGGGCTCCTCGTCGGCTGCGCACTCGGAGTCGGACTCGCGTCTCCTGCCCGCCAACACCTGGTGGCCTGATCCCGAGCGACGGACGGCGGCCGCATCGCTCCCCAGGAACCCGCCGCCCGCGGGGAACCGCAACCGGCCGCCGGCATCCACGAGTCGGTAGGGCCGGCCAGGAACACCGGACCGTCCCCGCAGGCACGGGACGCAGCCGACCTTGTCCACCTTGTCCACGGCGAGGCCGGTCACCACCCAGGTGGGACACATCACGAGACGGCGTCGCACGCAGCCGCGGGACCTTCCCCGCCGGCGCGCGGTGACGGCCGTGGGCCCGCCTCTGGCGGGGACGACATCCCGAACGGCAACCACACCTGGGCGCCGAAGGCCGCTTCCCGAGCGGGCCACCATCACTGCCGGGCTGCCGCCCAGAGTGATCGCGGGACCTCGGCGCCGCATCCGACACGGCCTGACGCACCATCACGTGCCAGTCGGCCTCACCGGTCCAGTGCGGCAAGCAACTGGCTCGCGCGGCCGTCCGCCACGGCGAAGGCGAGGTGGTCGTGATAGTCGCGGGTCTCGACGATCAGGCCATTCCTGACGCGCAGCACCTGGACGTTGGCGGTGCGGAAGGCGCGGCCGGTGGCGGGGTACAGGCCCTCGTAGTCGAACTCGGCTATCACCACCTCGGGGTCGTCGGTCTCGTGGACGCGGATGTTCTCGGCACGCAGGCGAATCGCGTCAGAGGCTCCCAGAGCATCGAAGCGCTTACGAAGCTCCGCCCGGCCGTGGACGCGGCGCGGGGGGACCGGCGAGAAGACGATCTCCACCTCGGCGTCCTCCGCGTAGAGCTCGGGCAGTTCACTCCACTTGCCCGCCGAGATGAGACCCGTCAACTTCCCGAAGACCTCGCGGGGCGTAGCTGGTGCGGACATGGCTTACCTCCGTGATCCCGCCGCCTATAATCGGATAGGTGACTCCGTTTCTGACGATACGGATAGCCCACTCCGTTTGTCCAGGCATGGCGAGGATCACTTGACGACAGATCAGACTCCCCCCGACACAGGCGCGAAGCCCCTGCGCGCCGACGCGCGGCGGAACCGTGCGCGGCTGCTGGAGGTCGCCGAGGCGGTCTTCACCGAGCGGGGCACCGGCGCGTCCACGGAGGAGATCGCCCGTGAGGCGAAGGTCGGCATCGCCACCGTGTTCCGGCATTTCCCCACCAAGGAAGCCCTGTTGGAAGCGGTACTCGTCCGACGACTGCAACGGCTGGCCGACGAGGGGCAGCGACTGATGGCCGAACCCGGGCCGACGTACGCCCTCTTCGCGTTCTTCGACCTGGTGCTGGATCAGTCCCCCGTCAAGAATGCCTTCGCCGCTGCGCTCGCGGATGCGGGAGTCGACGTCCGGGCCGCCACCTCCGAGGCCGGGCGCGCCCTGCGCGAGGTGCTCGCCGCCCTCCTCGACGGCGCCCAGCAGGCCGGTGTGGTGCGACGGGACCTGGAGGTGCCGGAGCTGACGGCAATCCTGGTGGGCACCTGTCGCATGCTGGAGCACCTGGACGGTCACCCGGAGGCCGCGAAGCGCGCCCGAGCGGTCGTCCGCGACGGGCTGAGGGCGCGTGCCGGGAGCCCGGGAGGACAGGGACGTTCCCACTCCTGAAGAAGGGGACGGTCCGGTCCGCGGTGACGGGCGTTCCGCAGGAGCAGAGCTTCTCGGAGCGATCCGGTGACCTCGGCCGGGGAGACGCGGGGAGACGGGTGAGTCCTGGTCGTTCGTGTACGCCTCCCACCGTGCGGACGTCCATGCGCTCCTTCCAGTCGGCGGGGAGCGTCATTCGACGCATGGGCGCGGCCGCCGTTCCATTCGGCCCGGGCCGGGCCGGGGCGTCGGTCACCGTCTCCGGGGCGAGAACGCCTGCGGCTTCGAGGAAGACGATCAGGCCGTGGTCGAAGTGGGCCAGGCCGAGGATCTCGTCGTGCCCGGCCAGATGCGCGGTTGCCCTCCGGCGTTGTCCTCCGGCCTCCGGAGGCCGCCCGAGACCGCCCCCACGGGTGGTCGGCTAGAACCTGTCCGTTCCGTCCGGCTGGCACTCTTCGCGTCACCCCGACGAGGGCCTGCATGTTCTCCCCCGTCGGCCGCGCTCGGCGGGCGTGGTCGTGGAAGGCGGCCTCCCTCGCGGCCGGGGTCGCGCGGGGCGGGGACGAAGGCGAACGGCTGCGGCGGGAAGGGTTCCCACGCGGACGTCGTCCACTACGGCGTGCTCCGAGATCAGCGCCAGGCGTTCGTCCAGTACCGTCTCGGTGACCAGCCGTGATGCCGTCGGCACGCCGGCCACGACCACGATGCCGATGTCGCCGGCGACCAGCCGGTCCAGTACCGCTTCGTTGTCGCCCACGAAGATGTCGCAGTCGATGCCGGGATGCTGCTGGGCGAAACGCGCGAGGAGCGGTGGGAGCAGGTGGGTTCCTACCGTGGTCGAGCCGCCGACCAGGGGGCGTCCGGAGGCCGGGCCGCTCACCTGTTGGACCGCGGCGACCTCCTCCTGGGCCAGGAGGAAGACCCGTTTGCCGTACTCGGCCAGTACCTCGCCGTCGGCCGGATCCGGGTGCCCGACCGGTCGATCGGAGTGGCCTTCGAGGACTTTTCCAGACGGCGTACCTGGTGGGAGGAGGCGGCCGTCCCGGCGACTTCGACCATCAGGGGTGGATCCGCGCATGACCGAACCGCTGGCAGTGAACGGGCGCCGCTACCCTCGGCCCCGCCGTCCCGTCGTCGTGGTGTGCGTCGACGGCAGTGAGGACGCCTACCACGAGCGAGCGATCACGGACGGCCGCATGCCCTTCCTGGAGCGCATGCTCACCGCTGGCGCCGAGGTCATGATGAACGACCCCGGACTGCTGCGCGCGCCGACACTGTTCGCCAAGGAGTGCCGCCGTCAGGGGCGTCAACGCGGAAGGTGTACGCCAGGGTCCGCGGGTCCTCCGCCGGGACTGCCACTCCGCCCAGCAGCCGTGCCTGCCCCACGTGGAGTCCAGCACCGCGCGGGCCCTGACCACCTCACCCCGGGTCTCCGGCAGGAGCTTGCCCTGCTCACGGGTGATCGCAGCGGCGAACTCGTCGGCCCGCGCGGTGAGCGGCCGGCCCGCCTCCGCCAGATACGCGGCTCGTTCGATCGGGCCCGGGGCCCGCCAGGCCCGGCAGTGCCGCCCCGGCGGCGTCGGCCGCGCGGTCGGCATCGACACCGCCCGGTTCCGCGGAACCCCCGATCGCATCGGAGAAATCCGCCGGATTGACCTTCTTCCGTACGAGCCCGGACTCCGCCGGAACCCGCCGGCCGTCAACGAAGTTCAGCCGCAGACGCCGGGAGACGTCGTCGGGCGAAGACGCCTCGAAACGCCGTCTTGCCGAAGGTGCTGTGAACGAGCCGTGCCCTCCCCTTCGTCGGACCCGGGCCGGCACACACGACCGGCCCCGGCCAGACTCGCCCAGGACAAGGACCCCCACAATCCGCGATTGCCCAATGCCGGCGACAGCCACCGCCCCCTGCTCGTCCGTGAGATCTCCCCGACCCGTGAACCGTGGTCATTCGTCGCTCAGGGTTCGAGCCCGGCGCTACTGAGCAGGTGACCTCCTGTCAGTGCACCCGGTTAGGGTGCCCGCCATGGACATGGAACTGCTGATCGAATCCCTCTCGGGTTCCTGGGAGCGCACCCGTTCGGCGCGGGATGCGCTCGTGGGGCAGGGAGCCGCTGTCGTCGGTGCGGTGCTGGACGTGCTCTGCGACGAGCAGTCGCCCGTCGAGTGGACGGTCTCGGCGGACGTCCTGTGCCGGATCGGGGAGCCCGCTCTCCTCCCCCTGGCACACGCGGTCGCGGCCGCGGACTCGCCCGAGATCGCGCGTAGGGTCGGGTGGGCGCTGGGACGACTCGAGGTGGACGATCCGGCGGTCTACGCACCACTGTTGAATCATGCGCACCCACGGGTTCGGAGCGGCGCTCTCTTCGCCCTCCAGAGTCGCGGCGAAGCGGCGGTGCGGTTCATCGACCGGCTGATCCCCTCG
This sequence comes from Streptomyces sp. NRRL B-24572, assembly GCF_002156145.1. Classification (NCBI taxonomy): domain Bacteria; kingdom Bacillati; phylum Actinomycetota; class Actinomycetes; order Kitasatosporales; family Streptomycetaceae; genus Streptomyces; species Streptomyces sp. NRRL B-24572. The sequence continues at coordinate 5,470 of NZ_MWIG01000354.1, forward strand.
CTGGGAGACCCTGAACCAGAGGTCCGGCAGCGAGCGGTCCGGGCATTCAAGGCGATCGGCACCGCAGGTGTGCCCGACCTGCAGCGTGTTCGCCGTCTGCCCGCATCCGGCCCCAGGGTACGAGCCGGCGCGCTCGAGGCCCTGGCTACCATCGCGGGGCCTGCGGGTCTCGACTCCAAGGACCGGGACGCCTGGCGTCGGCTGACGGAGATCAAGCTGTCGGCCGAGGTCCCGGACGGCATGCACCTGTGCGGTTCCTGGTACGCGGTGCCGACGACCGACCAGGACGCCGTACTCGAGGCGTTCGATCTCGACAGCCCGCAGCCGGTCACCCTTCGGACCGGTGCGGCGGCCTGGAACCACGACCACCACGACTGGGACCGGACCCATCCGCACGCCGCCTGTTCCCGCGTCTTCGTCAGTCCTGCCCTGGACGGTTGGACGCTCGTCTTCGGCGACTCCTCCCGGGACACCCACCGCATCGAAGACGCGGACGACCGGGACGAGGCCCTTCCCCTCGTCGTGGGACAACGGTGCACCGACCTCAGCCGCCGCTTCGGATCCGCCCAGTGGTACGGGATGAGCTGCGGCGACGGCTGGACCGCCTGGTGCATCGCCGAGGACGGAGAAGTCGTACGTCACTACGACGCGGAGGACGCCGAGGAGAACGGCGACGACGGACCCTCGCACCCGGCCGAGGCCGGCTACCTCCTGCCGCATGAGGACGGCTTCCCCGACGACGCGTTCGACGACGTGGACACCTCGGACTCCGACGCGTTCACCACCCGGTACCACCAGGTCAAGGAAGAGCTCGAGATCCCCGACACCTGCTACGCCGACGACATCGCGGCGCGGTTGTCGGTCGACCCCGGAGCACTCGGACCGCACACCAGAACCTCGGGCCGGGGAGTCCTCGCCCTCACCGCATGCGGCCGGGAACACGGTCACCCCGCCGGGGCGCTGCCCGTGTGACGCGCTCGGTCGCGCCCCACCGACTTGCGTCCGCTCCGGGCGACCGCGACCGCAACGCAACCGCAACCGCGACGCCGTTGTCAGTACCTCCATCGGCGTCAGTACCTCCATGGGCCGCCGTGCCCACATCACGATCACACCCGGCCCGAGCAGGAACCCGTTCCCCCGTCCGCCCGTCATGTCTACGGGAGTTGCCCGAGACTCACCCCTTTCGCTCTTCACCACCGAGGTACGAGGAGATCCATGGTCGACACCGTCAACTCACTGGCCACCCGTGTTCACGAACTGCTGGTGGGGTTCCTGACCAACGGCCCCGCCGCGGTGGGCACCACCACCGCGGGTCTCCACGACGTCGTCGCGCGCGCCACGGCGCTCGGCCCCCACGGCACGTGGCTCGTCGCCGCGGGCCACACGGGCCTCGCCGACCTGGCCTGCGTACAAGGGCGGACGGACCGGGCCGTCTTCCACCTCGACGCTGCGGTGTCGGCCGGCTACAACGACTGCGTGGCGCTCCACGTCGCCGCCATGCGCCCGTTGCACGACGATCCCCGATTCCGAGCCCTGTACCAGCGGATGCGCATCACCCAGGCCGACCTCGACGAGTTCTTCTGGCTGCACCAGGAAATGCAGATCATGTCGCAGGACGCCCAGCAAGCGACCGTCGACAACATCGACCGCCTCGACACCGGGGTGTCGCCGCTCCCCCAGGCCCCCATGCCGACCCGCGAACCGAACACCCCCGGCGTCCTGATCACCCGCCTCGATCTCGCCGCGGCCCAGACCGCACTCCAACAGGTCGTCATGAAGGCCGAGTTCCAGCGCAGCTCCGGCAATACCAGCCTCAGCCTCATCGACGACTCGTGGGACTACGCCCGCGCCAGGCACGATGCCCGGCACGCCGACGAGCTGGACTCCCGACGTCTGCGGGCCGCCGAGGCCCGGGCTTTCGTCGAACGCCCCGGCGCCGGCACCACGCTCGTCCCCTGTCCGCCGCTGGGCTCGATCGCGTACCCGAGCTGAGGAGGGCCGCACCGGCACGGGGGCCGGTGCGGCTTCTTCGCCCGCCCTCTCGCTCACGCGCCCTGCGGTCGGCCGCCGCCGGATCCTCGTCGGCAGGAAGTCCGGCAAGGGACGGGGCGGCATGGATGCAGGACGCAGGACCAGGGCCTATCCGACCCTGATCCGCCGGACAGACCCTCGGCGGGCCGATGGCGGAACGCCGGAAGGAGCCTCAGTCCTTCGCCCGCCCCGCGATGCCGTCCAGGACCCGGTCGAGCCCCCACACGTACTGCTCGTCGGAGACGAACTGCGCGATCGTGTCCGCCGCCCGAGCCGTACGGGGGTAGCGGTCGGCGGGGACGGCGCGGAGCTGCTCCCGGCGGGTCGCGACCCGCTCGTCGAGCGGCGGGGGCGGCGCGGGTGAGGGGAGTTCGGCGGCTTCCAGGGCGATCGCACCGAGGACCTGGACGATCAGCAGGTACGAGGCGCGCGCCGCCTCCGTCGGGTCGAGGCCGGCGTCCTCGAGGACCATGAGCAGGGCTTCGCCGAGCGCGAGGGCGTGAGGGCCGTCCATCGGGCCGGAGAGCAGCAGGTGGACCGCGCCCGGGTGGGCGAGCAGGCGGTGTCGCAGGTCGGCGGCGAGCGTGTGGATGCGGTCCCGCCAGGGCGTGTCGCGGGCGGTGAGGGCCGCGAGGTCCGTCTCGCCGAGCAGGTGCTCGACGACCGCGCGTACCACTGCGGCACGGTCGGGGAAGTACGTGTAGACGGCATTCGGCGCGAGTCCCAGCTCGGCGGCGATGCCCCGGATGCTCACCGCGTCTGCGCCGCGGGCACCGAGCAGCCGGATGGCCGCCGCGACCACCTCGTCCTCGCCGACCGCCCGCTTCCGGCCCCGCTTCGCCGGCGGCGCGTCCTGTGCCATCCGTACGCCTCCTCGCCCGTCCTGACCCGAAACCTTGACGAGTCATTTTTGCACGGCGTACATTAATTGCACGGCGTACAGAAAATGGAGGTGCTCCCATGCGTGCCCTCATCCGCGGTCCCAGACGCCCCGCCTTGCGCGTCTGGACCCGATGGACGGCCGGTTTCCTGGCGTTCCCGATCGCCGGCCTCGCCGGCCGCGCGGCGGCCGGTCCGGTCGACGACGCGATGAGCGCCCTGGTGGGCGGGGTCGTGACGGGGGCGGTGATCGGCGTCGCGCAGGCGCTCGTCTCCTCCGGCCGGCTGAGCCCGCCGCGCTGGGGCGCGGCCACCGCGGCAGGCAGCGGGCTCGGGCTTCTGCTCGGCGCCGCCCTGGTCGGCCATCGCACCGATCTCGGTTCACTGGCGCTCATGGGCGCCGTCGAGGGCGTCCTGCTCGGCGTGGCCCAGGCCTGCGCCCTGCCGCGCACCGCCCGCCCGCCGTGGCCCTGGGCGGCGGCGACGCCGGTCCTGTGGGCGGCGGGCTGGACGGTGACCACCCTGGCCGGTGTCGGGGTGGACGCGCGGTTCACCGTCTTCGGCGCCACCGGCGCACTCGCCTTCTGCGCCCTCTCCGGCATCCTGCTCCACGGGCTCCTGCCCGCCACCTCCCCCGGCCGGACCACCGGCTCGGGCTCCCTCCACGAGGTCGACGCATGAAGCACACCACCGCACCCCGTCACGTGATCTTCGGCTCCGGCGCCGTGGGCACGGCCGTCGCCGAGGCACTGGTACGCCGAGGAGAGCCGGTCCGCATCGTCAACCGATCCGGCCGAGCGGACGTCCCCGACGGTGTCGAGGTGGTCGCCGGCGACGCGGCCGATCCCGCGTTCACCACCGCCGTCGCGGTCGGCGCGGCCGTCGTCTACCAGGCGCTCAACCCGCCGTACCACCGCTGGCAGCAGGAGTTCCCCGCCCTCCAGGCCGGCGTGCTCGCCGCGGCCGAGGCGGCCGGTGCCCGCATGGTCTCGATGGACAACGTCTACAGCTACGGACCTCCCGGAGGCCGCCCTTTCACCGAGGAGACCCCCGACGCCGCGACCACCCGCAAGGGGCGGCTCCGGGGCCGGATGGCGCAGGACCTGCTCGCCGCGCACAAGGCCGGGCGCGTGGAGGTGGCGATCGGTCGCGCCTCCGACTACTTCGGGCCGCGCGGCGGCGCCCAGTCCAACCTCGGCGACCTCGTCTTCCCCGCCCTCCTCGCCGGGCGCACCGCGACCGTCCTCGGCGACCCGGACCAGCCGCACACGTACACCTACCTCCCCGACATCGGGGAGGCGCTCGCCCTCCTGGGCCGCCACCCCGACGCCCCGGGCCGTATCTGGCACCTCCCCAACGACCCGCACACCCGCACCACCCGCGAGCTCGTCGACCTGGCCCACCACGCCACCGGCCGCCCCGGCACCGCCCGTCTGCGCCGGATGCCGACGTTCGCCCTGTACGCGATGGGCGCGGTGAACCGCACCGTACGCGAACTCATCGAGATGCAGTACGAGTTCGCCGAGCCCTTCGTCGTCGACTCCAGCCTCGTCCGGGACCGGCTGGGCGCCGTCGCCACCCCGGTCGAGGAGGCGCTGGAGCAGACGGTGGCGGCCTACCGCGCTCTCAGAAAGTGAGCGCCCGGACGTCGCCCCGACCGCGAACGACGGGGTGAGCAGCTGTTCCCGAGTCGCTCGTGCCGGGTGGCCAGGTGATCGAGTTCTTGCGCCCGGCCGGGCCGTCTCCGCGGGTGCGAGGAGCAGCCATCTGCGATGGCGTGTGTCTGGTCCCCAGGGTGGTCGTCAAGCACCGCTGGTCGTTGCGGGTACGGGGGCACCACAGACCTCGTCCGGGACGATCAGCAAGTCGACGACGAGCACCCGGTCGGCTCGGGCCTCGCCATGGCCGTACCGAAGACGTAACACACCTGGTCACGCTGAGCGCCGTGCCCGTGGGGTCCGACGCACCCCGGGGGCGGCGTTCTCGGTAGCGTGATCGTCTACCGCATGGAGTGACCATGCGCCCGGCTGGTCCGTACGCGGACCTCCGGCGGACAGTGATGAGGCTGCGATGAGTGAACCGACGAAGCCCGAGATCGACCTTCCGGAGGGTGACGCTCCCACCGAGCTGACCATCCGGGACCTCGTCGTCGGGGACGGGCCCGAGGCGAGGCCGGGCAGGGTCGTCCAGGTCCACTACGTCGGGGTCACCTTCGAGTCCGGCAAGGAGTTCGACGCCTCCTGGGACCGGGGTCAGCCGTTCAAGTTCGCCGTGGGCGGCGGCAGGGTCATCAAGGGCTGGGACCGGGGGATCAGGGGGATGAAGGTCGGCGGTCGGCGCGAGATCATCGTTCCCCCGCGCCTCGGCTACGGCAAGCAGTCCCCCTCGTCGCTGATCCCGGCGGGCTCGACGCTCGTCTTCGTGGTGGACCTGCTCTCGGTGGTCTGAGGCGGACCTGCTGCCGCCCGGCCTCCCCGTACGGAGCCGAGGGCCGGGCAGTACCCGCCGCTCGGCCGACCGCGGCGCCGTAGCGGTGCCGTGCTCGCGATGTGCGTGGGGGCAGCAGGCCGACCGGGCTCGTCACGCGGTCGGCCACCCGATCGTTCCGGGCGATGGAGCGGGGGTCGGCCGCTGCACCGTGCGGCGTTGTTCGGCTCTCCGGAGGTCGTCGCCGAGCCGGCCGGTCGCGTGGCGGACGTGGACGCGCTGGAGGACGGGGTGACGGCCCTGTGGGAGGCCGTCGTCTCCAGGAAGCCGGAGAACGCGCGTGCCCTCGCCGCTGCCGGGGCCGATCCCTGGCGGCCGTCGATCGGCGGCTGGTCACCGGGGCGACTGAGCCTCGCCGGACCGACGCCGGACCTCTTCCCGGTACCGGCGCAGGTGTCCCTGACCGACACGGAGCGCGCGGCAGCGCGGGAGGCCGACCGGCTCATCGCGGCGCTGGGCGAGTTCCACTACGAGGGCACGGGGCTGGCCTGCGTGGCAGGGATCGACGCGGCCGAAGCGGTCCGCCGTCTGGAGGCGGCACCGGTGGAGGGCGAGGTCGTCGACGAGTTGCTCGAAGCCCCGTACGAGTACGACATGGAGGAGAGCCTGCGCTTCATCGGCGTGACGTCCGTGCCGGGCGGGTGCATGGTGACACAACCGTGGGGATACGCGCCGCAGATGCCGGGCGTGCTGACCCGACTGTCCGCCGGAACCGTCTGCTACGGCCTGTACGCCAATCCCAAGAGCGGCAACCAGGGCAGCGTCGCCCGTCACGGAACCGTCGAGGGCTGGGACCTCCACCCGGGTGGTGGGCCGTACGAGAACGACGCCCCCGAGGAGGTGCTGAACGCCTACCTCTACCAGTACAAGGCCGTGGCCTGTGCCTGCGCGTTCGCGGGACTGTGTCCGACCGACGCGCGCGCCGTCGTCGGTCCTCCCGATGTATGGGTCGAACTGCCGGAGCGTGACTACTGGACTCACTGACCCGAGCGAACCGTCCTCGGGCGCCCCGCCCCGGGCTGCCCTCACCGGGGCCGGCCGCGTGGTGCGGGGGACGGGCCCGCCGCGGGCGCGCCGGATGGCGTCCTCCTGGTCAGGCTCCGATGCCGACGGAGGAGACGTGGGCGTAGGCGTTGTAGTCGGAGTCGAGGTCGCTGATGACGTCGTCCCAGATCTCGTCGACCGTGTCGGCGTCCTGGGCGGCCCAGGCGTCGACGAGGTCGCCCCAGATGTAGCGGACGGTGATGGACCGCTGCTGGAGGTTGGGGCGGAGGCGTTCGGCCGGTACGTGGCTCTGGTCGACGGGATAGATCTCCATCCGGCGGCCGCGGCCGTCGTTGTCGAGGTGGCGCTTGAGCCAGCCGGAGCGGATCAGGTTCTCCCGTCGCCGGATCCAGTACGCGCCGTCGATGCGTTCGCGGTTCGCCGCGGTGGGGGTGGACCTGCCCTTCGTCCAGGCGCGGATCGTGCGGGCGGTGACGCCCTGGTCCTTCAGCGCGGCGCGGCCGGCCGGGCTGTCGAGGTAGCGCAGACGGGCGGCCAGTCCTCGCTTGGAGGTGACGGGCGAGGAGATGCCGGAGGAGTAGACGATCCGGTTGAGCTCCAGAATCAGGGCTTCGCCGCCCTTCATGCCCCGGGTGTTGAACCTCCCGAATTCTCCCCATCGGGACCAGAGGTCGGGTGATCCGGCCATCAGCGCTTACCTCCCAGGATGTAGGTGGCCTTTTCCTTGACCTGGTTCAGGTCCCGGCCTTCGGGGAACACCGGGCGCCAGTCGCCCACGACGTGGAGTTCGTCGGTGCCGGAGATCTCCACGACCTGGAGCCCGGCCCTGCGCGCCTTGTCGGCCTTCATCCACAGGTTGGCGAATGCCTTGGCCCGGATGATGTGCATCCAGTCCGGGCGGCGCAGTTCGCGGTTCGCGCTGGACTCGCCGATGGTCGACACGAATTTGGAGTACATGGCCTTCACGTACGCCACGGTCAGTTCGTCGCCCTCGGCGAGGGCGGTTCTCCGGGATTCGGCCAGTGCCCGGCGGAGCTTTTCCAGCAGGGCTTCGGACGCGCCGGAGACCAGGGACCGGTGGATCAGCGGGGCGTCCGCGAGATCCTGCCGGGCGCAGTCGAGGAGCAGGCGCAGTGTGGACTCGCTGACCCACAGCTCCCCCGGCTCCATGCGGTTGCCCAGCGGGTTGGGCAGGTCGGTGTGGTCCCAGGCGGCGGGGGTGATGAGGTGGACGCCGGCCTTCTTCGGGTCGTGGACGCCGCTGGTGTCCTCGACGAGCCGGCCGATCGGGAGCCAGCACTTGAGCGCGGACAGGTAGGCGGCGTTCATGTCGAGGGCGGTCACCTCGATCTCCTCGCCTCGCTTCGCCGCCGCGAAAAGCTCGGGGTTCCGCCACTTGGGGCGGCCCTCCCAGATTTCGTCCGCGCCTTTCTGGGACTTCTTCCGGAGGATCTCCTGCGTCGGCGGGAATTCCGAATGCTCGTAGCGGCCGCCCACCCGGGACGCCTTCAGGAGCGTCATCACATCGGGAATGGCCATCTTGATCAGCTCGGCCTGCGCCGCCTCCGTGTCGCCGGAGCACGCCGCCAGCACCTCGTGCACACGGTCGGAGATCTGCTCCACCAGCGTCCCGGAGGCGTACCCGGGGGTGTTCCGTCGGGGCTCGGCCGTCTCCGGTACGGCGGACGCGGCCTGTTCGGCGGGCGTGGCCGGGGTGGCCGGCGTGGCCGGCACGGCGGGCTCAGCCGCAACGACCGGAGCGGCCGGAGTGACGGCAATCGTCGGCGGCTGGGCCGCGGGAGCCGGGGCGGGTGTCTCCTCGGCGCCCGGGAGCGGGGCGGAGGCCGGCGGCGCGCTCGCCGCAGCCATGGCCTCCGCGCAGTCCTCCGCAGTCAAGTGTTGCGGGAAGCCCTCCAGCTCGTGCCGTGTCGGCTGCCCGCACAGCACGCACGGTTGCACCGCGGCTGCGGGGGGCTGGACCGACGGCACGGCGGCAGGGGCGGCCGTCGGCTCGGAGGCCGGGGGTTCCTGGCGTACCGGGGGTTCCGGGCGTACCGGGGGTTCCGGGCGTACCGGGGGAACGGTGAGCGTGCCGGGCGTGAGGCTCGGGGCAGCGCCGTGCAGGACACCGATGGCATGCGTCGGACCGGCCAACAGGTCGAGCGCGGCCAGGCGGTAGTGCGCGGCGAGCAGGTCGACGTCCTCCAGCGACCAGTGGGCGCCGCCGGACTGCTTGCGGGAGACCTGGGCCTGGGACAGCCCGAGCGCGGCAGCCAGGTCGCCCTGCTTCTCGCCCGCCCGTGACATGAGCGCGGCCACCGTGAGCCTGAGGACCTCTTCCGTACTCAACACGATGCCAACGTAGCATTTCTGATGCGTAATACGCATACGCAATGCGGGGTCGGCGGTCTGCTCATTCGCGTGGCGTTGAGGGGCGGTCCGTCCTGGCGGCACCCTTCAGGGAGGCGAATCCGCCGCGACGTTTCCCGGGTTCCCGGTGCGGCGCGGCCGAGCCGGGCATCCTCTTACGGAGGGGGTGGTCGTCACGGCCGCCGAACCGGGCGGGGCCGCCAGGACTGGGAGGAACGCGGCCGGGGGGAAGGCGGGTGTGCTGCGTTCGGAGCCCGGCCGACCAGTGCGTCGGCACGGGTCTCGGCCTCGCCCGTGAGCCGTACCAGGTCCGTTTTCAGTGAGGTCAGCCAGGAGACCGTCGCGTAGTACACGCGTGGTGCGCCGGGCGGGTCGTCGGCGCCGGCGGCGGAGGTCGTCGAGGTGTGGAGTGGTACCGGCGTTTCCGCCGTGTCCCCCGTGGGGTCCATCCGGGCGGAGGTCAGCAGCATGGCCGCCGCGACCCGGTCGCCCGCGCGGATGACGGCCTCCGCGGCTTCTCTCCCCAGCGGCGGAACCACGACCGGCTCGGGAGGTACGAGCAGCCGGTCGGCGCCCCACAGCGTGTGGTGCCCGGCGATCAGTGCGGCCTGCCAGTCCTGACCGGCCGGCGGTGAAACGGGCCCCTCGGGTTCGCTCTGGTACTGCGCGTACGCCGACTCCGCCATGACCAGGGCATGCTGCAGCGACCGGTGGCCCGGCGCGGTGACCACCGGCACGCGCCACCCGCCCGCCGCGATCTGCGCCGTCGTGGCCACGACGATCTCCGCGGCGATCCGCAGCAGCACCGCGACCGACCGCCGCAACTCGTCGTGGGCACCCCGCGGCCAGGCCAGCAGTCCGAACACCGCACCGATCGCGCTGCCGGTCAGCACATCGAGCAACCGGAACTCGGCGAGCCGCCAGGTGGCCGGCGCCAGCTGTGCGAAGACCAGGGCGACCACCACCGTGAACAGCGCCTGCGTCCAGCCGACGCCTTTCACCGGCCCCAGCGTGAAGGTGACCAGCATCAGCGGCGGCAGCGCCACCGCACAGACCTCGATGTCGGTACCGACCAGCGCCAGCAACGCCGCCGCGACCAGCGCGCCGACGAGCGTGCCGGTCAGCGCCCTCCGCATGGTCGTCCGGGTCTCCCGTACCGTCGTGCGCGTCAGCGTCAGGGTGGCGAGGAGCACCCAGAAGCCGTGCGGGAGCGTGTCGACGCCCGCGATCAGCCGGGCCGCCGCCAGGGCCAGACTGATCCGTACGGCGTTCTGGAAGAACACCGACCGGCCGCCGACGTGGCCCGAAAGGCGCCGCCACCACAACCGTGGCGCCCGCATCCGCGCGTACCAGAACCGGCCCGGCGCCGGTGCGTCGGCCGCCCGGCCCCGTACGGCGATGTCGGCCGCGGTGGACATCGCGAGCGCCGCGTCCGTCACCTCCAGGAGCGCCGCATTGCGGCGCAGCACCGCGGGAGGCGCGTCCTCTGCTGCCGTCAGTGCCTGACGGATCCGCCGCAGGCGGGCATGCGCCCGACCGTCGGGGATCGCGCCCCGCAGCCGGGCGGCGGTCTCCCTCGCCACGTCCGCGACCACCCGCAGGGGGTCCGGGCCCTCTGTCTCCGGCGCCTCGGCCGCCCCGGCCCGGCCTTTCCGGGCCGGTCCTCCCGCCGGCGCGTCCGGCTCCGCTCCGTCTCCCCCGGCTCCCCAGGCTCCGGATCTTCTGGGCGGAACCGCACCCCGGGGAGGCGGCGGCAGCACCGCCAGCCGGCCGAGCAGGGTGCGCGCCGCCAGGCCCGTGTGGGCCAGTGCCCTCTGCCGCACCCCCGCTCCGGCAGGCCGTTCCGCCTCCGGGACACGGGAGGAACGCAGCCCCTCGCCCAAGGCCCGGGCGGTGCTCAGCGCGGCCTCCGGCAGTGTGTACGGGGCGGAACGCAGCCGGTCCGCGCAGCGCGCCGCACCGTCGGCGGCCCGGGCAGCCCTTTCCCGGTAGGGCAGGGCCGCCGGCTCGGGCAGCAGCGTCAGCTCCGCGATGATCAGCAGGACGAGCCCGAAGCTCGCCCCCGCCAGGCGCTCGCCCAGCGAACCGGGGTCGTAGGGCGGGAACGACGGCAGGATGTACATCAGTTGCAGGCCCGTGGCCGCGCCCGCGAACCGTGGTCCGCCGACAGCCATGAACGCCAGCACGAACCCGACGACCAGCATGCCGGCCACGGCACTCCACGTCCGCACGGACAGGTAGGTGCCGAGCGTGATCAACACCCAGCACACCGGCACCAGGCCCAGCAGCAGCGTGGCCCGCCGGCGCCCGGAGCCCGGGAGACGCGACAGCCCGGCCATGGCGATCGCGCCGAACAGCGCGTACGTCGCGCCGATCGCCGAGTCGAAGCCGTAGAGGAACACATAGAACCCGGCCGAGGCGGTGATCGTGACGCGCAGAGCCCCGCGTGCCGCCGCCCGGTAGGCGGGCGACGGCCATCGCCCGAACGCGCCACCCATGCCCCCAGCATCACCCGCGCCGCCACGTCCGGCACGACGGGGGCGCACACCCCGTCGTGCCGGATGCGGCGGGGCCCGGTCTTGGCGCGGGGTGCACACTTGTTTACCTTGGGGGTGAACACTCGTACACCCCTGCCCTTCCGGCCCTCGCACCGTCTCTGGAGCACGATGACCTCCGCCGCATCCGCATCCGGCACGACTCCCGGACACGCCCGTTCCCGGCTCGTCGTTCCCGTCCTCGCCTTCTGCGGCATGCTCGTCGCCATCATGCAGACCCTCGTCGTCCCGCTGCTGCCGCACATACCCGAGCTGACCGGGGCGAGCGCGGGCGCCGCGGGCTGGCTCGTGACCGTCACCCTCCTCACCGGCGCGGTGTTCACTCCGGTGCTCGGCCGGGTCGGCGACATGTACGGCAAGCGACGGGTGCTCCTCGCGTCGCTCGGGGTGCTCACCCTCGGCTCCGTACTCTGCGCGGTCAGCTCCGACATCGGCGCACTGATCACCGGCCGGGCCCTCCAGGGCACGGCTCTCGCGGTGATCCCGCTCGGCATCAGCATCATCCGCGACGAACTCCCCGCCGAGCGCGTGCTGCCGTCGATCGCGCTGATGAGTTCCACCCTCGGCATCGGCGCGGCGATCGGACTGCCCCTGGCCGCCGTCGTGACGGAGAACTTCGACTGGCACACCATGTTCTGGGCATCCGCCGCACTCGGCCTGCTCGACTTCCTGCTCGTGCTGGGGATCGTGCCGGAGTCAGGCGTGCGCTCCCGGGGACGCTTCGACGTGCCGGGCACGCTGGGCCTCGCCGTCGTGCTGACCGGTGTGCTCCTGACGATCACCCAGGGCTCCGGCTGGGGCTGGTCCTCCGCGCTGACGCTCGGCCTGCTCGGCGCCTCGGTGGCCGTGGGTCTGCTCTGGGGCCGGTACGAACTGCGCGCCCCGTCCCCGATCATGGACCTGAGGGTGTCCGCCCGGCCCGCCGTGCTGCTGACCAATGTCGCGGCCCTGCTCATCGGCTTCTCGTTCTACGCCAACTCCCTGGTCACCGCCCAGCTCGTGCAGGAACCCACGAGCACGGGCTACGGCCTCGGCGCCTCCATCGTCGTCAGCGGACTCTGCCTGCTGCCCGGCGGGCTCGCGATGGTGGCCCTGTCCCCCCTCTCGGCGCGGATCTCCGCCGCGTACGGGCCCCGCACCGCGCTCGCCGTCGCGGCCGTCGTCATGGCCCTGGGCTACGTGGTGCGCTTCTTCACCAGCCACAGCCTCTGGCTGATCGTCGCCGGCGCCACCGTGGTCTCCTGCGGCACCGCCATCGCGTACTCCGCGTTGCCCGTCCTCGTCATACGGGCCGTGCCGGTGAGCGAGACCGCGTCGGCCAACGGGCTCAACACCCTGATGCGTTCCGTCGGCCAGGCCTGCTGCAGCGCCGTGGTCACCGCCGTACTGGCCCGCGTGACCTTCGTGGCGGACGGCCGCACCGCACCGACGCTCCACGCCTACCTGCTGATCTTCCTGATCGCCGGTGGAGCGGCCCTTGCCGCCCTCGTCGCCGGCCTCCTCCTGCCGTCCGACCGGCCGAGCCGGGACGCTTCGCGCGACGGCGACCGGCCGGACGGTACGGTCACGGTGGCACCACCCACCCACGTCGCCCGAGGGAACGCATGAGCACCGCCGACGAACCCGCCTCCCCGGCCACGGCCGGCGCGGAGCGAACCGTCCGCCGGGAAGCCGGGGAATCCCGCGCCGGTGAAGGACCGGAAGGCTCGGAGACCGGACGCGATGCCATCATCCGCGCCGCGCGGCGGGCGTTCACGCTCAAGCCGTACGCCGAGGTCACCATGCGCGGCATCGCCGCGGCGGCCGGGGTGAGCCCCTCCTTGATCGTCAAACGCTTCGGCACCAAGGAAGCCCTGTTCAACGCGGTCGTCGATTTCCGCCCGGCCGCCGCCGAACTCTTCGGCGCTCCGCTTCCCGACCTCGGTCGGCACCTCGTCCTGACCATGGTCGACCTCCGCGACCGGCTCCGCGGCGACCCGCTCCTGCGCGTGGTCTTCTCCCTCGGTTTCGAGGACGAGCGCACCCTGCTGCGTGCCCGCTTCCGCGAGCAGATCACCGACCACCTCACCGGTGTCCTCACCGGCCCCGACGCCCGACTGCGCGCCGAACTCATCGCCGGCCAACTCCTTGGCCTGGGCGCCACCCTGAGCCTCCACCGTCCTGACGGCGCCACCGCCCACACCACCGCCGAACGACTCGCGGACCTCTACGGTCCCGGCATCCAGCACCTCGTCGACGGGAGCTGAGCAGCGCAGCGGCGACGAGAACGGCCGAATCCGCCGCAGCACCGCCATCGCGACGGTTCTCGGACCGCCCGTGTTGGTAGCTTGCGGGCGTGGACGACTTCTCACGCTCGTGGACCGCACTGCGCGAGGCCGTCGCCGGTCTCGCCGACGAGGACTTCGCCCGGCCGTCGGGCTGCACCGGCTGGCTCGTACGCGACCTGGTGTGTCACCTCGTCATCGATGCCCAGGACGTCCTGATCACCCTCGCGACGCCCGCCGGCACGCCGCCGACGCGCGACGCCGCGAGCTACTGGGAGGTCGCCGACGCACCGCCGACCGGCGACGATCCGCTCGACGCGCTGACCGTACGGCTCGCCGCCGCGTACGAGGACCCGGGGCTGCTGAAGTTCCACCTCGACGACGTCGGCTCCGCCGCCGGACGCGCCGCCGTGCTCGCCGACCCCGGCCTCGCGGTCGGAACGCGCGGCGAGGTGCTCACCGTCGGCGATTACCTCTCCGCGTACGTCCTGGAGTGGACCCTGCACCACTTGGACCTCGTGGCGCAACTGCGGCGGGCCCCACGACCGCCCGCGGAGAGCCTGGCCGCCGCACGTGAACTCCTCGAGCGGATCGCCGGCGCGCCCTTCCCGGCCGAGCTGTCCGACACGGACGCGCTGCTCGTGGGAACGGGCCGTCGCATGCCCGGCAGCACCGAACGGGCCGCACTGTCCGAAGCGGCCGTGCGGTTCCCGCTCTCGCTCGGCTGAACGGGCACGCCCGGTGGCGGCGGCCCCTGCTCGTACGGTCGCTCAGCCCCCCTGCCGCTCAGCCCCCCTGTCGCCCCGCCGAGAGCGAACATCCTTGGCTCCGGGCCGTGTTGTGTGAAAGCTGGGAGAACGCATCCCGGATCACGGAGGCCTTCCATGAGCGCCGAACACACCAACACCCTGTACGAGGCCGTGGGAGGTGCCGACGCGCTGCGCCGGCTCTCCGAGACGTTCTACGAGGCGGTCCTGGCCGATCCTCTCCTCGCACCCGTCTTCGCCGACTTCACCGCCACCCATGTGGAGCACGTGGCCGTGTGGCTGGCCGAGGTCTTCTCGGGGCCTGCCGAGTTCACGGCGGAGCACGGCGGGCACCAGGCCCTGCTCCGTGCCCATCTCGGGCTCGGCATCACGGAGGAACAGCGACTGCGCTGGATGGAGCTGATGACGGCGGCCGTGGAGAAGGAGCTTCCGGACGACGCCCTGCTGCGCCGCCGGGTGGTGGAGTACTTCGACTGGGGCACGCGGATCGCCAAGGACGTCTCGGCCTCGGCCCCGGGTACGGACCTCGGCAACCCCGGCCCCACTCCGCGCTGGGGCTGGGACGGCCTCGCCTGACGCCGTCCCCGTCCGCCTGTGCCCGGTCGTTCATCGCCAGAAGTCGACGAGAGCCGGGATCGGCGCCGTCCCGCGCCACCGGCCCCCTCGACGGGCGCTGGTCCCGGCGCGGGCGTGGTGGGCGTATGCCTCGTGCGGGGAACAGCGCGTCATGGTCCGGTACGGCGCTCCGGCGTCGGCAGTAGCGCGGTGTGGGAGAGGACGGCCGAGACCGACGCCCGGTCGAAGTGGCGGCCGAGGAGGTGGGTGAACTCCTCGTCGCCGAGCTCGGCGCGCTGTCGGCGCAGGGCCGTGATGTTGAGGACGGAGTTGTCCGGCTTGAACCGCTGGTTGAGGAAGAGCGCCCGCACCAGCAGCGGCACCGCCTCCTCGGGAAGCCCCTGTTCCGCGCGCAGGTTGCCCAGTGCGCCGTAGTCGAGCGCCACCTCCGCCCACGCGCCCTGCGCCTCGTCGATGGCGAGGCACGAGCGGTAGCACTGCTCGGCCGTCTCATGGTTCCCCTGCGCCTGGGCGACCTGGCCCAGGTGGTAGGTGCTGTTGGAGACCCCCGCCTGGTTGCCCAGCCGGCTCTTCACGGCCACCGAGGCACGGAGGTACCGCTCCGCCTCTTCGTAGGCGCCCCGCTCCTGGCAGACGTGGCCGAGCTGGTGGAGCGCGATGGCCCGGTTGGTGTGGTTCCCCAGCCGTTCGTGGAGCGCGAGCGCGGCCAGATAGCTTCGCTCTGCCGCCTCCAGGTAGCGGGTCTCCAGGTTCACGCGTCCGAGGTCTTCGTGGCACTTGGCGACGGCCTCGGTGTGGCCGGCCGCCTCGCACACCGGCAGCGCACGCATCAGCAGCATCCGGGCCCGCCCGTACTCGCCGCGCGCGATCGCCGCGATCGCCAGCTGTACGTAGGCGCTGCCCAGCGGCGACCGGCTCGCGGAGGAGGCGAGCAACCGGGTGCACTGCGCGGTGAGGTCCGTGACCTCGTCCGCCGTCGGGGCATCGAGGTGCCGCCGTACGATCCGGTCGAAGGTGTCGGCGCCGAGCTCCAGGCGCTGGACGACGAGCCAGTCGAGGTCCTCGTTCCCGCCCCGGTCCCACTGTCCTTCGAGCCAGGCGTCGATCGTGCGGGGCACCGCGTCCTCCACCCGCCCCAGGACGGTTCGTACGGCACCGAGTTGCCGGTTGCACGCGGCGAGGTTCCCCCGCTCCCCGAGCGCCGCGAACACGGCGCTCGCACGGGAGAAGCACTCCTCCGCCCAGGACAGGTCCCCGAGATCGCGGGCCATCTCACCGAGCAGTCGGCAGGTCTCGGCGATGTGCGTGCTGCTCCCGATCCCTTCGAAGATCTCGAGGGCGGTCCTCGCGTGCGCCTGCGCCGTCGCGTCGTCGAAACGGGCGAGGGCGATCCTCGCCAGCCTGATCCAGCCGTTCCCCTCGTTCATCCGGTCGCCCAGGGTCATGTGGTGGGAGAGCGCGACGCGCGTGCACCGTTCCGACTTCGTGTAGTCCTTCGCGCGGAACGCCAGGATCCCGATCTGGTGCTGGGCCGCCGCGATCCCCGCGAGATCGCCCAGTTCCTCGCAGATGGTCAGCGCCTCGATGTACTGCTGCTCCGCGAGCCGGTCGTCGCCCCGGCGGCTGGTGTGGTCGGCGAGCTGGTGCAGGGTGATGGCCACCCGCCCGCGCTCGCCGATGCGTTCCGAGATCGACATCGACTGCCGGTACAGGTGCTCGGACTCGGCGGGGTCTCCCCGGTGCTCGGCGAGCAGGCCCAGGTTGTGCAGCACGCCCGCGACCAGGTCCTCGGCCCCCAGCTCCTCGAAGCGGGTCAGCGCCTGGCGGTAGCGGCTCTCGGCCTGCGCGTACCGCCCCCTGCGCGCGTCAAGGCCGCCGAGTTCCGCGAGGCATTCGGCGGCGAGCAGCGACCCCGGCACGGTCATCGACAGCGCCTCGTGTCGCAGCCGTTCCTCCCGGGCCCACTGGCCGCTCCGCTCGAGTTCGTGACAGGCCCGCTGTGTGTGGTCGATGGCCTTCGGCACACGGCCGGCGGCCAGTTCGTGGAACCTCGCTTCGAGTACGTGGCCGATGTACTCGTCCTGTGCCGTCGTCGTGCCGCTCCGCCACGCCCAGTACGCGCCCGCCCTGCGATGGGCATCGGTCAGCCGTTCCGGTCCGGCGACGCGCGCCAGGGCGGCGGCGGTCCAGCGGTGCACCAGGTAGCCGTCGCCGGCCGGCGCGAGGAGCCCCAGGTGCAGGAGCCGTGCGACGGCCTCGTCCAGGCCGTCCGGCTCCGGCGGCGGCAGCGCCGCGTCGGACGGGCCGGGCTCACCGGACGGATCGGGTGGTTCGGGTGGTTCGGCCGGGGCCTTCGCCATCTGCCAGATGAGGCCCGTCCGGTCCACCGGCAGCCGGTACACCGCCGCGCCCAGCAGCAACCGTCGTGCCGCGGGCGCCTCGTCGAGCCGGGCGAGCAGCTGCGGCAGGAGCACGTCCTGCGCGATCAGCGCACCGGTCTCGTGCAGCATCGGCCCAAGACCGCCGCCCGGCGCGACCTCACGGCCGGTCAGTGCGGCGCCCAGCCGGGCGCTCACCTCGTCGAAGCGTGCCACGCCGTCCCGGAGCAGCGCGTCGAGGTACTCCAGGGACCGCGGGTGGCCCCCCAGACGCGCCCACACCTGAGCCTGCTCGGGCGGCGACAGGGCGTCGATGCCCGGCAGGCGCCAGATCAGCTTCCGGGTCTCCTGCCAGGTCAGCGGCCCGAGGTGAAGGCTCTCGACTCCCGCGACCGGGAAGGGGTACCTGCTGGTCACGAGGATGCCGTGCCGCCGGGCCCAGACGTCGAGGAACTCCGCGAGTTCCCCGTCGCGGAGCCGGTGATCCGCGTCCAGGTTGTCCTCGGCGTCGTCGAGGACGAGCAGGAGCGGTACGGCTGCCGCCGCTGCGGGCACATCGAGCAGCTCCCGCCAGTCCCGCCCCGGCTCGTTCAGGGCGATCACCCACTGGTGGAGCGGATCGGTCTCCGTGAGCCCTTTGCGGGCGCAGTGGGCGCCAAGGCCGCGGCGCAGCTGCTCCATGATCGTGCCGGTGTCCGTCTCACCGGCGACGGCCGCCACGACGCCGTCCGCCGCGGCGGCCGTGAAGCGGCGGACGAGTTCGGCGGCCAGGCTCGTCTTGCCGACGCCGCCGATGCCGTGCAGCAGGATCCGCGGCTCGGTGCCGGCCAGCTGTCGCAGGGTCTTTCTGCGGCCGACGAAGTCGTGCCGCCCGCGGACCGTGCCGTCGACCACGACCGCCTGTGCGTCGGGTTCCCGGGGGAGGGACTCGGGCGTCGCGGAGGGGGCGCCGTCGCGAGGCGCTGCGGAGAGGGCGCCGCCCGGCCGTGACGCCGGATCGGCGAGGAACAGCGCCGGCGTCGCCCACTCGGGAAGCGGACGCGGTTCACGCGCGAGCTCCCGGCGCACCTCCGAGAAGACGGTGAGCAGGTCCGTGTCCGGGCGGCTCGCCAGACCCTCGTACAGTCGTGCGCACAGTTCGATCGCGTAGTCGTCGCTGACGGCGCTGTTCATCGCCAGCACGGCCTGGGCCCCGTTGTCCAGCAGGCTCCTGGCCAGACCCGGCAGCTCGGCCTGTCCCTCCCGTGCGGTGGAGCAGCCCGCCAGGACGATGAGCGGCACCCCGCCGTCGGACGGCATGACGTCCCGTACGAAGCGGGCCGCGTCCACCGCGTCCTCCTCGCCCGTGGCGGTCTCCAGGAGCAGCGCGCCGGGGCGGGCGTGGCAGGAGACGTGCAGGACGTCGCAGGGCTCCGCGTCGAGCGCGGACCGGATCGCCGCCGTGCTGCCCCACTCCAGGACGCGTACCCGGTGGCCCGTGCGGCGACCGGGCTCCACGGCGTCCAGGATCCTCGCCCATTCCCGTTCGTAGTCCAGGAGTCGCCCCGAGCTGTCGTCCGGTGCGGCGACCGCGGCGACGATGCGCAGGGGCCCGCCGGGGGTGGCGGGGGCCGGCCTTCCGGTGTGCCGCGTCGACCGGTACAGATCGACGTCGGGGTCCAGCGCCAGGGGAAGGTCGCGACCGGGTGGTAGGAGGGTCTCCCACGGCAGGTCCGCCTCCGCGGGGTCGGCCGCCTCGACGCCGACCCGGTGCCGGCCGGGCCGGCTCAGC
>NZ_MWIG01000355.1:0-5592 GCF_002156145.1 Streptomyces sp. NRRL B-24572
CCTCCGCCTGGCGCGGGGCGCGAGGATCGCCCCGGGCCAGGCGGAGGAGTTCTTCTTGACGGTCTCGGCCTGCGGGAAGTTCCACAGCAGCTTGGAGCGGATGCTCTTGTGGCCGTCGGTGTGCCGGTCGTAGTCGTCCTGGACGTAGTCGCCGCCCTCGGAGATCCAGACGCCGGAGGTGGGCCTGGCGGTCATGTCGTACGAGGTGCCGATGACGTTCACGAGGGTGGAGGAGCCCACCGGGACCTTGAGGTAGATCTCGCCGGCCTTCTCCAGGTCGGCGCCGCTCACGGCGAAGACGTTCAGCTTCGCGTCGGTGCCGGTGAGGTAGAGGCTCCGTCCGTCGGCGGCCGTCTCGCCGTTGGGCCGCACGCCCGCCCAGTCGGCGGAGAGCTTGCGCAGCCCGGTGAACTCCTTGCCGAAGTCGATCGGGGAGGGCCCGGTGGCGACCTTGTCGCCGTCGACGTCGAAGGTCTCGCCCCGGGAGCCGTCCACGACCTTGCCGGCGATGCCGGACCCCTTCACCAGGACCACGCCGCTGGCCTTGAGGGTGCCGCCGACGATCAGGCTGTGCCCGCCGGGCAGCTTGGCGAGGTCGGTGTCGGAGAGGCGGGAGCCGACGGAGAAGCCGGAGCCGCCCGGTGCGCCGAAGGCGGCGTCGCCGCCGACCGCGACCGCGCCCTCGGAGTCGGAGTGGCGGACGGAGTCCTTCTCGACGAACTCGGCGTACAGGCCGGCCGTGCCGAGCGGATGCGGCACGCACTCCGCGGTGGTGGCGGAAGCGGCGGGGGCCCAGGTGAGGGCGGCACCGGTCACCGCGAGGACGGCGGCCACGGCAGCGGACGTGCGCATGCGGAACTCCAGGTCAGGGAGTACGGAGAGGGAAGGCGTGGGGGGGTCCCGAGAGGGATGGTCCGTACCATCTGCCAGGCCGTGATGTGCCGTCAACTCACCTCATAGGGCACGGATTCCGGCATGTCACCATGATCTTCCTTAAGTGAGCCTGAAGCCGTGACACAGCTCACACACGACGGCGCCCCGCCCCCTCGGTGAGGGGACGGGGCGCCGTACGGGCGTGGGGTCAGCGCGCGGAGCGGTTGACCGCCGAGATGACCGCCTTCAGGGAGGCGCGGGTCGTGTTGGCGTCGATGCCGATGCCCCACAGGACCTTGCCGTCGATGGCGCACTCGATGTACGAGGCGGCCTGCGCGGAGGCGCCCTCGCTCATGGTGTGCTCCTGGTAGTCCAGCAGGCGGGCGTCGACGCCGATCGCCTGCAGGGCCGCGAAGAAGGCGGAGATCGGACCGTTGCCGGAGCCCGTCAGGACGGTGTCGACGCCGTCCACGACCGCCTCGACGGTCAGCGTGTCCGTGCCGTCGGTGTCGGAGGTCGTCTGGCCGGAGCGCAGCTGGATGCGTCCCCAGGCGTTGTCCGGGTTGGGCAGGTACTCGTCCTGGAAGACGGCCCAGATCGCGGCCGGCGTGACCTCGCCGCCCTCGCTGTCGGTCTTCTGCTGGATGATCTTCGAGAACTCGATCTGCATCCGGCGGGGCAGGTCCAGCTTGTGGTCGTTCTTCAGGACGTACGCGATGCCGCCCTTGCCGGACTGCGAGTTGACCCGGATGACGGCCTCGTAGGAGCGGCCGACGTCCTTCGGGTCGATCGGCAGGTACGGGACGGCCCACTCGATGTCGTCGACGGTGACGCCCTTCGCGGCCGCGTCGGCCTCCATGGCGTCGAAGCCCTTCTTGATGGCGTCCTGGTGGGAGCCGGAGAAGGCGGTGTAGACCAGGTCGCCCGCGTAGGGGTGGCGCGGGTGGACCTCCATCTGGTTGCAGTACTCGGAGGTCCGGCGGACCTCGTCGATCTGCGAGAAGTCGATCTGCGGGTCGACGCCCTGGCTGAACAGGTTCATGCCCAGGGTGACCAGGTCGACGTTGCCGGTGCGCTCGCCCTGGCCGAACAGGCAGCCCTCGATGCGGTCGGCGCCGGCCATGATCGCCAGCTCGGCCGCGGCCACGGCCGTACCGCGGTCGTTGTGCGGGTGCACGGACAGGCAGACGTGCTCGCGGCGGGTCAGGTGGCGGGACATCCACTCGAAGCGGTCCGCGTGCGTGGACGGGGTCGAACGCTCCACGGTGGCGGGCAGGTTGAGGATGATCTCGCGGCCCGGGCCGGGCTGCCAGACGTCGCAGACCGCCTCGCAGACCTCCAGGGCGAAGTCCAGCTCGGTGTCGGTGAAGATCTCGGGGCTGTACTGGTAGCCGAAGACCGTCTCCGGGCCCAGCAGCTTCTCCGCGTACTCCATCACCAGACGGGTGCCGTCCACGGCGATCTGCTTGATCTGCTCCTTCGAGCCGCGGAAGACGACCCGGCGGAAGGTGGGCGCGGTGGCGTTGTACAGGTGGACCGTGGCGCGCTTGGCGCCCTTCAGGGACTCCACGGTCCGCTCGATCAGGTCCTCGCGGGCCTGGGTCAGGACGGAGATGGTGACGTCGTCCGGGATCGCGCCCTCTTCGATGATGGAGCGCACGAACGCGAAGTCGGTCTCGCCGGAGGACGGGAAGCCGACCTCGATCTCCTTGTAGCCCATGCGTACGAGCAGGTCGAACATCTCGCGCTTGCGGGCCGGGGACATCGGGTCGATCAGGGCCTGGTTGCCGTCGCGCAGGTCGGTGGACAGCCAGCGGGGCGCCTTGGTGATGCGCTTCTCGGGCCAGGTCCGGTCGGGGATGTTCACGGCCTCGTACTGGCCGTACTTGTGGATCGGCATCCCGGACGGCTGCTGCGTGTGGGTCGCGTTGGTGATGGGCGTCGGGCGGCTGACGAAAGGCGACTGAGACATTGCGTGGGGCTCCTCGGGTCCAGCAAGAAGGACGGCCGACTGTCGAACGCAGCACCGAAACCCGCGGGGAGGGGGTCGGCCTACGACTACAGGCCCTCGCCGCGGCAGCTAAGGAGAAGCAGCCCGAAACGCATGATGTGCGTCACCATAGCTCAGGTCCGAGAGAGGCGGACGTCCTGTTTCAGTATGCGGGACGGCGCCCGCGTCAAGGGCGAAAGGTGACTCATCACTCCATTTCGCCAATCCTCGTCCCATCCCGTGACAGTCGCATCACGCAGTGCCACATTGCAGGGATGACTGCCCACACGCCTGTCTTCTGCTCGATCGTCCCCCCACACGTCCTGGACCGGCTCGCCCGGTCCGCGGACCCGGCCGTCGCCGAAGCCGCCCGGCGCACCCTCGCGGTGGACCTGGGCCACCGCGAGGCCCGGGCCGTCCGGCCCGCCCCGGGCCCGGCGGAACCGGGCACGGGAAAGCCCCGGCGCACGATCTACGACGCCAAGAACGGCACCCAGCTGCCGGGCCACCAGGTGCGCGCCGAGGGAGAGCCGGCGCTCGCCGACGGCACGGCCAACCGCGCCTACAGCGGGCTCGGCGCCACCTTCGACCTCTTCCACGAGGTCTACGGCCGCGACTCGATCGACGGCGTGGGGCTGCCGCTCCTCGCCACCGTCCACTACGACGAGAAGTACGACAACGCCTTCTGGAACGGCGAGCAGATGGTGTTCGGCGACGGCGACGGCGAGCTGTTCCTCGACTTCACCCTGCCGGTCGACGTCATCGGCCACGAGCTGGCCCACGGCTTCACCCAGCACACGGCGAACCTCGCGTACTACGGGCAGGCCGGCGCGCTCAACGAGTCCGTGTCCGACGTCTTCGGCTCCCTCGTGAAGCAGCACGCCCTCGGCCAGACCGCGGACCAGGCCGACTGGCTCATCGGGGCCGGGCTGCTCGCCCCCTCCGTCAGCGGCGAGGCGCTGCGCTCCATGAAGGCCCCGGGCACGGCGTACGACGACGACGTCCTCGGCAAGGACCCCCAGCCCGCCCACATGGACGACTACGTGCGCACCAGCTCCGACAACGGCGGCGTGCACATCAACTCCGGCATCCCGAACCACGCCTTCTACCTGGCGGCCACCGCGCTCGGCAACCACGCCTGGGAGCGGGCCGGCCGGATCTGGTACGAGGTGATGACCGGCGGCACCCTGACCGAGGAGGCCCGCTTCTCCGAGTTCGCGCAGGCGACGGTGGCGGCGGCCCGGCAGCTCTTCGGCGAGGGCGAGGAGGCCGCGGCCGTGCTCGACGCCTGGGCGCGGGTCGGCGTACCGGCCTCGTGAGCCGGCCGGTTCTGCGGTAGACAGGGCCCATGCGGATTCGAGTGCGGCGCACGGGCGGTTTCGCGGGCATCGAGCGGTCGGCGGAGGTGGACGTCTCGGGACCCGAGTGGGAGTCCCTGTCCGCCGCCGTCCTCGCGGACGGGGACGGCGGCGGTGACGACCGGGGCGTGCCGGACGGCTTCTCGTACGAGATCACCGTCGACGGCCGCACGGTCCACTGCCGCGACCCGCGCCTCACGGACGCGCAGAGGACCCTCGTGACGAGGGTCCTCAAGGAAGGCGCGTAGGCCGTCGGGGAGGGGCGTCGGGCCTGACGGGAGGCGCGCAGTCGCCTAGCGGGTGCCCCGGCGCCAGAATCTGTTCTCCTTCGGCGGCCTGACCTTCAGGGACCAGTCGCCCTCGGCGCTGCGGACCTGCACGAGCAGGGGCCCCTCGGGCAGCGGACGCGTGTCCCTGGGGAGCCTGCTCGCGGCCGTGGCGAGGAGGTGATCGCGGCCGTCCGGCTCGTGGCCCCGCACGCTGAAGTACGCGTGGCCGAGCCTCGTGTGGAGCCGGGAGGTGAGCAGGGCGGCGGGACCCCCGTAGAGCAGGACGTCGCCGCCCCGCCCCTCGGCGGTGCCGTCCAGGGTCTCCACGGTGCTCACCGGACGGAGGGCGACCGTCCACTCCTCGTCGTAGCCGCTCACGCGCAGGCGCAGCGGGCGCTTGCCGTCGTACCGCAGGAGCCCACGGCCTTCGTGGTCCTTCAGGGTCGTGCTCGCGAGCAGGACGTCGCCCTCGCCCTTCTCGTCGAGGGTCCGCACGGAGAAGTAGCCGTCGCCCCTCCGGGTCGTGTCGACGACGAGGTAACCGGCCGGAATCGGCACGTCGACGGTGATGACGGCCTTGCCCTTGCCGCTGCGGAAGAACTCCGGGAAGTCCTCGCCGAAGAGCTCGACGTCCGACTGGGGGCCGAGTCGCGGGGACCGCTGTACGGGGACCTGTGCCGGTGTCCGCACAGCGGCGGCCTCGTCCTCCCGGACCTTCGCCAGCAGCTCCTCGGGGATGGCCTCCGGCCCCGGCGGGGCGTCCTCGTGGACGGACTCGTCCTCGGGGACCGGCTCCGGGTCCCTGCCCACGATGCCGAAGTCCGTGGCGAGGCCGACGAGCCCGGAGTCGTACCCCTGCCCCACGGCACGGAACTTCCACGCCCCGTCGCGCCGGTAGAACTCGCCGAGGAGGAACGCCGTCTCGGTGCTCGCGTCGTCGACCTCGTACAGCGCCAGCTGCTCGCCGGTGGCGGCGCTGGTCGTCCGTATGTGCAGGCCCGGCACCTCGCCGAACGTCCCGTCCTCGCTGGAGGCGGTGATCACGATGCGCTGGACGGCGGGCTCCACGCGCGCGGTGTCGATCTCCAGCCAGTCGGCGACC
>NZ_MWIG01000356.1:0-8754 GCF_002156145.1 Streptomyces sp. NRRL B-24572
GGGCGTCCAGATCGGCCGCCTTGTTGCGGGCCTCGGCCAGGGTGAGCTCCTCGGCGGCCCGGTGGACGGCGGCCTGCTCGGCTGCCTCGGCGGCCTTGATGTCCTTGACCAGCTTCTCCTGCGCCTCCGCCTCGGCGGCGATGACCACGGCCTGCCGGGTGCGCTCGGCCTCCTCGACCATGCGCAGCCGCTTGATGGACTCCTCCTGCTCGGCGACCGTACGGTCCACCGCGACCCGCTCCCGGATCACCTCGGCGATCTCCCGGCGCTCGGCCTCGACCTCCTTGTCGGCCGCGATGCGGGTGAGCTCGGTCTCCCGGTCGCGGGCGATGACCTCCAGGAGACGGTCCTTCTCGATCCGCTCGTTCTCGACGGCGATGACCCGCTCACGGTTCTTCTGCGCGACGGCCACCTCGCGGGCCTGGTTCTCGCGCTGGACGCCGAGCTGCTCCTCGGTCCTGAGGAAGGCGCTCTGCGCCCGCAGCCGCTCCTCCTCCACCACGCGCGCGGTCTCCGCCTCCTCGCGTGCCCGCGAGGTCTCGATCTCCCGCCTCTGCTTGATCTCCGCGTCGGCCTGACGCCGCTCCAGCTCCAGAATGGCCTCGCGGGCGTCGACGTTCTGCCGGGTGATCTCCTTCTTCTCGTGCTGCCGGTACTCGTTCGTCCGGACGTTCTCGACGGCCGTCAGCTCGGTGATCTTGCGGATGCCCTGGGCGTCGAGGATGTTGCCGGGGTCGAGCTGGCTCAGCGGCGTCTGCTCGACGTGGTCGATGGCGGCGTCCTCCAGGTGGTAGCCGTTGAGGTCGATGCCGATGAGCTCGATGATCCGGAACCGCAGTTCCTCGCGCTTGGTGTAGAGGTCGGTGAAGTCGAGCTGCTTGCCGACGGTCTTGACGGCCTCGGAGAACTTGGCGTGGAACAGCTCCTGCAAGGTTTCCTTGTCGCTGGCCCGGGCGGTGCCGATCGCCTGCGCGACCTTGATGACGTCCTCGACGGTCTTGTTGACCCGCACGAAGAACGAGATCCGGATGTCGGCGCGGATGTTGTCCCGGCAGATCAGACCGTCCCGTCCGGTCCGGGAGATCTCGATGGTCTTCACCGAGATGTCCATGACCTCGGCCTTGTGCACGACGGGCAGGACGATCTGCCCCGTGAAGGTGACGTCCACCTTGCGCGTCCTGGAGACGATCAGCGCCTTGCCCTGCTCCACCTTGCGGAACAGCCGGCCGGCCACGAAGAGCAGCGTGAGAGTGATGAGCAGGACGACGGCGCCAAGCACGCCGATGCCCCCGGTGATGGCATCCATGAGAAACCCCGTGTCGATGGGAGAAGTGGGGAGCCGTGCATTCGGCCGGCTTTACAGGAGGACGGCTCCGGGACCGCGGGAGCGCGTCACATGGACCTACCCGCGTCGTCGTACGGGCGCAGTGAGGGAGTGTTGCCCGAGGGGCCGGTGCCGTTCGAGCCGACCCGACGGACCGGGGAGGTCCTGCCGGGACGCCCCAGGTTCATCGGGAAACAGCTTCGCCAGCGGCTTCGCGATGCATCGGGTCAGCCACCAGGAGGCGACGGAGGCGAGCACCAGTACGGCGGGCGAGAGCAGGGAGGACAAAGAGCGGGCCAGATCGGCGCGATCCAGGAGGACGGATCCGGTCAGGGCCAGGAGCCAGCCGGACGCGATGAACACGGTGGCGGCCACCGAGACGGGTACCCGGCCCAGGCGCAGCGCCTCCGTGTCCACGTCGGAGTCGAAGCTGCCGCGCTCCGCGGCATCGCACAGCACGAGGAACCAGAACCCCGCCACGACCACGAGGGCCACGCTGAACAGCAGCGTGGGGAAGCCGAAGGCGACGAACACGAACTCCCCCATGGCGCTCCCCCGACGCATCGCAGTTTTCTGGTTTCCGGCATCGGGCCAACGCTCGTGCCGCTCGTCGAATCATCATGGAGCAGGTCCACATCGCTTGACATTGCCGTAATCGGGCAGTCTTTGACGCCTCCTTGATGCCGGTGGCGAACCCCCGTGAGGGCGTGTGTCAGTCTTGGTCCCCGCGTCAAGGACTCGTAAGAGGCGCATCAGGAACCGGGGAGGGGTCATGGCAGAGCGGGGGCAGGGCGAGGAGTATCTGGACGGGTACGCCGAGATCCTGACGGGCGTGTGCACCACCCGCCGCACACTCACCCGCGAGGAACGCGAAGCCCTGCGGTCCCGAGGGGAGCAGGCCGCCGAGGCCGGGATCGGGCTGCGGGCCGTCATCCGGGCCCACCTCGCCGCCGCGCAGCGGGTCCGCCCCGCCCTGCCGCAGGCAGCCGCCGACCACCTCCTCGCCGCCGTCGAGCAAGCCGTCGACGCCTTCGCCGAAGGCCACGAAAGAGCCCAGCACCTGGCCATGCGGCAAGAGGAAGCCGCTCGACGGGAATTCATCGACGACCTGCTCCACGGCCGGAGCGATCTCGGCCGCCTGGCGGAGCGGGCCGAGCGCTTCGGGCTGCTCCTGTCCCACGCCCACGCCGTCGCCGTCGCCCAGGGCGCGGAGCCCTACAGCGACGGCTACGCGGTCACCCGTGCCGTCGAGTCCTCACTCGTCGCCCGCTTCGGCAACCGCCGCATCCTGCTCACCACCAAGGACGGGCGGCTGATCTGCGTCGCCCCGGCCGACGAGCCCGAGGTGCTCGCCCACTTCGCCAAGCAGGCGTACGCGGCGACCGACGGAGGCCAGGTCGCCATCGGCCGGCAACATCCGGGCGCCGGTGGCGTCGTCCACTCCTACGAAGAGGCACTCAACGCCCTGAGCCTCGCCACCCGCATGAATCTGGATGCCCCCGTCCTGTACGCCGCCGACCTTCTGGTCTATCCCGTACTCACTCGCGACCGTCAGGCGATGGCCGACCTCGTCCGCACCGTGCTCGGTCCTCTCCAGCAAGCCCGCGGGGGCGCGAAGCCCCTCCTGGACACGCTCGCGGCGTACTTCGACACGGGCTGCGTCACCGCCCAGGCGGCGCGCTGCCTGAGTCTGAGCGTGCGGGCCATGACGTACCGCCTCGACCGCATTCATCGCCTGACCGGCGCGGACCCCGGCGATCCGGTCCAGCGCTACACCCTGCAGACGGCCGTCATCGGCGCCCGCCTCCTGGACTGGCCCGACCAGCCGCTGTGATGCCCGGCGGGCGTGGCGCCAGGCAGAGGGGAGAAAAGAGGGACATAGGAGGCGGATGACTCCGAACCGTCCGCGTCATCCCGAGCGGTCGTCATAAGTCAGCCCACCGGTGACCAGCGCATCCTGGCCGAGACCGAGTGCGCCCTCGCCCACGAGGAAACAGCGGCGTGGCGAGACTCAGAGGTGACAGGCCGAACGCTGGCGGAGCCGGCTTCCCGCTCCTGGCCTGCGGCTCCGTTCTCGCGGCTGTCGGCATCGTGATGTATCTCGTACCGCGATGGGCGTCCCCCGTGTTCGGGATCGGTGCGTTGACGCTCGCGTTCACAGCTGCCGCGCTGGTCTGCGCCAGGTTGTCACGGGCGGAGCCGCACGTGGGTCACGGTTCAGGCGCGCGAGGAGCGGCGACCGCCCCTCATCGCCGTCCCGACCGCGAAGGTCCCCCCAGGAAATCGAAGAGGATCACGAGAGCGATCGAGCAGCCGAGCAGGCCCAACGCGACGTAGGAGCAGGTCTTCAGCACACCGCTCGACGCGTCGGCCAGCCGTGGGATCTCGTCTGTCAGTACGGCCGCATACACGGCCAGACCGGCGAAGCCGAGGAGTCGTACGGGGGCTTCCCCGTGTCGGAGCCATCGGGGGCTCCAGCCCAGGAGCACGGCGACGCTCGGTGCCAGGACCGAAGCGGCCCCTCCGGCGATCAGTGTCCAGCTGGCCCACGTGCTCATGCGGCTGCTCCCGGTGGCACGGCCGGCCGGGACGGTTGTTTGCGGTGGAGCCGCAGCTCGAAGATGCCCACAAGCGCGGTCGCCGCGTTCAGGGGGAAGGCGAGCGTCTCGGCGACGACGGTGGTCCCGGTGGCCCGGCTCGAGGTCGCCGCGAGCGCCGCGAACAGCAGGAGGCCGGGCAGCGCCCGTCGCCACCTGGGCAGCGAGGTGAGCCGCCAGACCCGCACGCTGATGACGATGTTGAACGTCAGGAACGCGAGCGCCCACAAGGCGAGCAGGACGAGCGTGAGTGGCATGGCGGGAGCTCCGGGGCAGGCGGATGTCTGCGCCGACCAGACTTCCCGGCTCACCAGCGCACGATCCTAGCGTCAGGACAGCTCTGTGAAGGTCTCCACCGCCTGGGTCTTGCCGGTGACGACGATGATGTCGCCCTTCTCCACGACCGTCTCGGCGGTGGCGTAGGTGAAGTCCTCCCCTGGGCGCTTGATGCCGACGACGGTGATGCCGTACCGGCTGCGGACCTGGGACTCACCGAGTGGTCGGCCGGTCGCGGCCTGCGGGGCGACGGTCTTGACGAGGGCGTAGTCGTCGTCGAACTCGATGAAGTCGAGCATCCGGCCGGTGACCAGGTGGGCGACGCGCTCGCCCATCTCGTGCTCGGGCAGCACGACGTGGTGGACACCGAGGCGTTCGAGGATCTGGCCGTGCTGGCGGCTGATGGCCTTGGCCCAGATGTTGGGGACGCCGGCTTCGAGGAGGTTGGAGCTGATCAGGATGCTCGCCTCGATCGAGCTGCCGATGCCGACGACCGCGCTGGAGAACTCGTTGACGCCCAGCTGGTTGAGGACCTCGGGGTCGGTGGAGTCGGCGACGGCGACGTGCGTGAGGACGTCACTGTACTTCTGGACCAAGCGGGCGTCCGCGTCGATGCCAAGAACGTCCCAGCCTCGGTGCATCAGCTCGTTGGCCAGGGAGAATCCGAAGCGGCCGAGGCCGATGACGGCGACCCGCTGATCGGCGGACACCTTGTGCTGCTGGGTGAGCCGCTGGCGGCGGCGCTTGCGCAGGTTGTGCAGGTAGTTAACCAATGACGGGTCGCTCCTCCGGCAGTTCGTAGCGTCGCGTGCGCTCGCGCAGCGCGAGCGCGGAGACCAGGGTGATGGGGCCGATACGGCCGATGAACATCAGGGCGATCAGGACGAGCTGCCCGGTGCCGGGCAGGTCGGCGGTGATGCCCGTGGAAAGGCCCACGGTCGCGAAGGCAGAGACCACTTCGAACAGGATGCCGTCGACAGGAGCATCGCTCAGCGACAGCAGCGCGAGGGTGGCGGTCATGACGAGGCCGACGCCGAGGAGGGCGACGGTGAGGGCCTGTCGCAGGGCGTGGGGCGCGAGACGTCGGCCGAGGACGACGGAGTTCGGCTCGCCACGGACCTCGGCGACGATCGCGGCGGCGAGCACGGCGAAGGTCGTCACCTTGATGCCGCCGGCCGTTCCTGCGCTGCCGCCGCCGACGAACATCAGCATGCACGTCATCAGGAGGGTGGAGGCGTGCATGGCGCCGATGTCGAGCGAGTTGAAGCCGGCGGTGCGGCTCATCGCGGAGTGGAAGAAGCTGTTGAGGAGCTTGCCCCAGACGTCGTGGGGGCCGAGCGTCGCCGGGTTGGTCCATTCGAGGAGGCCGGTGAGGAGCGTGCCGATCACGAGGAGGGCGAGGGTGGTGATGATGGTGAGCTTGGTGTGCAGGGTCCAGTTTCG
Organism: Streptomyces sp. NRRL B-24572; assembly: GCF_002156145.1. Lineage (NCBI taxonomy): Bacteria > Bacillati > Actinomycetota > Actinomycetes > Kitasatosporales > Streptomycetaceae > Streptomyces > Streptomyces sp. NRRL B-24572. The sequence goes on from NZ_MWIG01000356.1 coordinate 5,641, forward strand.
GCGCCCTGTCGTACGGGCCCGGTTGCGGTGGCGCAGTATCTCCAGCAGCACGGGGAAGCCGATGCCGCCGAGGATCACCGCGACGGCGATCGGCAGCGTGATCCAGGCGTCCTGGGCGTAGCGGGTGAGGCTGTCGGCGTGCAGGCCGAAGCCGGCGTTGTTGAACGCGGACACGGCGTGGAAGAAGCCGAGGTACGCGGAGTCGCCGACGCTGTTTTCGTATCCGAAGCGGAATCGGAGTGCCAGGAAGGCGCCTACGGCGAGTTCGACCATCAGCGTGGTGCCGGCGACGCCGAGGAGGACCCTTCGTACGTCACCGATGCCCAGGCTCCTGGTCTCGGCCTGCGCGGTCAGCTGCATCCGCAGCCGCAGCCGCCTGGAGACCAGCAGCGTGAGCATGGAGGCCATCGTCATGATGCCGAAGCCGCCGACCTGGATCAGCGCAAGGATGACGCCTTCGCCGAAGCCGCTCCAGTACGTGCCTGTGTCCACCACGGCGAGACCCGTCACGCAGACGGCGGACGTAGAGGTGAACAGTGCGGGAAGCGGACTGGTGGCTTTCCCGTCCTCCGCCGCGATCGGCAGCATGAGCAGCACCGTGCCCAGCAGGACCACTCCGGCGAAGGCGAAGACGACCGTCCTAGCAGGGTGGGCGGAGAACAGCGCGCCGACGCCACGCCGTGCGGTGGTGACCACGGGGTTCGCCCTTTCCCTGTCGGACTGACGAATTTCTTGACGTCAAGGAAGCGTCAGGAACCGGCGACACACTACCCGCGCCGCGCCTGAGACCGTGGAAGCCCGTACCGGGACCGGCGTACGTTGCTCCTGCCCCCAGCAAGGGGCTCAAGGCCGCGATCGGAGCGGTCAGCTGTTGACGTCGCGGTTGTCGAAGCGCAGCACGCCGGCCGCGACGAAGACGGCCGAGGCGATGACCAGAACGGCAGCGTCACCCCACTGGAAGCCGTTCTTCAGCGGCTCGCCGCCGATGTAGTAGTGGAACGGGGACAGGTAGGCGAGCCGGTCGGCCCCGATCTGCGTGGCGAAGGTGTTGGCCGTGTAGGCGAGAACCCCGACGACGGCACTGATCACCAGGACCACCGTGCGCCGCCCTACTGCCGCTCCGACCCCCAGGGCAAACGCCCCGAAGATGATCGCCAACAGCGCCAGGTTCAGGCACTGGGCGAGGAACTCGACCGGCGTGACGCTGGTCAGCTCAGCTCTGTCGCGCACGGCCAGGACCGCGAGCCAGACGAGGGCCGCGATGCCGAAGGCACCGGCCACCAGGGCGCCGAAGCGCTGCAGGGCGAACCGGGTCCGTGTGATGGGGTGGGCGAGCAGCAGGTCGAGCTGCCCGGATTCCTCATCGCTCGCGATGCCCCGGGCCCCCATGGCCACGCCGTAGATCATTGCGAGGAGCGGGACGATCACGCCGAAGACACTGGCCTGCAGATAGCCCGCAGCAGTCCCGTCGACGTGGAGGCTTTCACGAAGCGCCCGGGGGATGCTTTCGGTGTTCTGCCGCTGCGAGGGGTAGGTGCTCGCGTACACCATGCCGACCAGGGCTGTGCCGACAGCCCAACCGATCAGGCTTCGGCGGCTGTCGGACAGGGCTTTGGTGAAGACGGCGGCGCTCATCAGGTGGTCCTTTCAGTGCCGGTGCGTGGCGTCGTGCGGGTGTCCGGGTCAGGCGATGCGTGCCGACTCGGTACGCGGTGCGGCTTCGGCACCCTCGTAGTACGAGTGGAACAGCTCCTCGAGCGCGGGCTCGGTGGCTCGCAGACTCGAGACGGTGCAGCGGGCCAGCGCCTTGATGAGCGCGTCGGGGCTGCCGGCGACCTGGCCGCTGAGCGTCCTGCCTGCCTCGTCCAGACGCAGCCGGCCTGCGCCGGGCAGGTCCGCGAACGCGCTGCGGGAACGCTCGATTCGAAGGTGACCTCGATGTCGCGGACCGTTCCCGTGCGAAGGTTCGCGACGGTGTCGAGGGCCACCAGCCGCCCGTCACGGATGATGCCGACCCGGTCGGCGACGGCCTCGACCTCACTCATGATGTGGCTGGACATGAAGACCGTCTGACCGCCGGCGGCCGCCTCGGCCACCATGTCGAGGAAGGTCTGCTGGACCAGGGGGTCGAGACCGGAGGTGGGCTCGTCGAGGATGAGCAGCTCCGGCGTGTGCATGAACGCCTGCACGAGACCGACCTTCTGCCGGTTCCCCTTCGACAGCTTCTGATCTTCGCCGCCCGGTCCAGGCCCAGCCGGTCGGCGAGATCGTCGATCCGCGCCTGAGGGACGCCGCCGCGCAGCGCGGCCAGGAAGCGGAGGTAGCTCCGGACGTTCCGGCGACCGTCGCACACGAAGTCACCCGCCAGATAACCCACCCGACGGCGCAGCTCCACACCCTCAGCCCGCGGATCCAGCCCCAGCACGGTGGCGTTGCCCGCGGTGGGCCGGATGAGGTCGAGGAGCAGCCGGATGGTGGTGGACTTTCCCGCTCCGTTGGGACCCAGGAAGCCGAACACCTCACCGCGGACCACGTCCAGGCCGAGGCCCGTCAGACCGCGCCGGGGGCCGTACGTCTTGGTGAGCTCGCGGAGCTCGATCACGTTCTCCATACCCGGAACATAAAGAAACTTTCAGAGATCTGTAAACACTCTGAGAGCTGAGAGGTTTCTATATGATAGAAATCTGCCACATGAGAAGGTCTGACATGGACGATGCGGCAGGCGACGACGTGAGGTTGCGCGAGTCGGCGGAGAAGCTCGCCCTGACCCTCTCTCAGAGCGGCATGCAGAAGACCACCGCACGCGTGATGACCGCGCTCCTCTTCAGTCAGCAGGAGACGATGACCGCGGGCGACCTCTGCGACGCCCTGAAGATCAGCTCGGGCGCGGTCTCGGGCGCCGTCAATCAGCTCATCCCGACTGGCATGATCGAACGCGTCCCCGCCCCCGGCAGCCGCCGCGANNCGGGCCGCGCCTGACCGACCACCCCTCGGGGCCCTGACTTGCCGGCAGACACAGCGCGGTACGCGGCACTTGTGACTGGGCCGCTGACGTGTCCGGTACACGTTCCGCCGGATGCGGCTGAGCAGCTCAGCGCGGCCCGGTATCCCCGG
>NZ_MWIG01000357.1:0-1213 GCF_002156145.1 Streptomyces sp. NRRL B-24572
CTTCTGTTAGGACCTCTAAGCCTCGTCGGCGGTCTGCGGAGGCGGTGCCTCGTACCTCGTGCGCAGCACCCCCAGGATCCCCGTCGCCGCCGCCGTCAGCGGTACGGCCAGCAGCATGCCGAGCACTCCCGCGACGGACGCCCCGGCGGTGAGCGCGAGCATCACCACCGCCGGGTGCATCTGCACGGTCCGGCTCTGGACGAGGGGTTGGAGGACGTGGCCCTCGACGACCTGGACGGCCAGGACGACGCCGAGCACCCACAGCGCGATGACGAAGCCCCGGTCGGCGAGGGCGACGAGGACGGCGATCGCCCCGGAGAGGAAGGCCCCGAGGTAGGGGATGTAGGCCGTCACGAAGACGAGCGCCGCAAGGCCCACCGCGCCGGGCACGTCGAGGACGACCAGGCCGATGCCGATGAGGACGGCGTCGACGAGGGCGACGAACGTCGTGCCGCGCATGAAGCCCTCGACGGCCTCGAAGGCGCGGCGCGCCATGGCCTCGACGAGGTCGGCGCCGGCGCGCGGGGCGAGGGAGCGGAGGGCGCCGGCGGCCCGGTCGGAGTCCTTGAGGAAGAAGAAGATGAGGAACAGGGCGAGGACGCCGGTGGCGAGCATCTGGCCGACGACGCTGAGGCCGCTGATGACGCCGGAGGCGGCGGTGCCGCCGAACTCCCTGAGGAGTTTCTCGGCGTTCCCGGCGATGTCGTCGAGGGAGGTGCCGGCGGCGCCGAGGTGGTCGGCGATGTCGGAGGCGGCCTGCCGGAGCGAGGCGATGATCTGGTCGCCGGTCTCGACGAGGGCGGCGACGACGATGTACGTGGCGCCGCCGACGACCACGAGGACGGCGACGACGGTGAGCGCGGCGGCGAGGCCCCTGCGCACCTTCATCCGCAGCAGACGCCGGTGGAGCGGGCCGAGGAGGGCGGCGCCGAGGATCGCGAGCAGGACGGGGGTGACGGCCGCCTTGAAGACGATGCAGAGCCAGACGAAGACGGCGGCGACCCCGGCGGCGAGGAGCAGGACGACGCACCAGGCGGCGAACCGGCGGGCGGGTTCGGGGAGGAGCGGCGCTCGGCTGGTCTGCACCTCCTCACCGGACCACGCCCGTCGGCGTGTCGTCGTCTGCTGACGGTCCGTACGGGTGACATGCCGTCAGCGGGCGGGGAGAGGCGGTACGGGTCGGGGCCGGGCGCCCCGTACCGTACCGCCGCCT
>NZ_MWIG01000358.1:0-11779 GCF_002156145.1 Streptomyces sp. NRRL B-24572
CCCTCGTCGCCCTTCTCCACCACGAAGGCGGAGATGCCCTTGGAGCGCTTGTCGGGGTCGGTGACGGCCATCACCGTGTAGTACTCCGACACGCCGGCGTTGGTGATCCAGCGCTTGACGCCGTTGAGGACCCAGAAGTCGCCGTCGCGCACCGCGCGGGTCTTCATGCCGGCCGCGTCGGAGCCCGCGTCGGGCTCGGACAGGCAGTAGGAGAACATCGCGTCGCCCTTGGCCAGCGGGCCGAGGTACTTCTTCTTCAGCTCCTCGGAGCCGGACAGGACGACCGGCAGCGAGCCGAGCTTGTTGACGGCCGGGATCAGCGAGGAGCTGACGCAGACGCGGGCGACCTCCTCGATGACGATCACGGTGGCCAGCGCGTCGGCGCCGGCGCCGCCGTAGGTCTCGGGGACGTGCACGGCGTGCAGGTCGTTGGCGACCAGCGCGTCCAGGGCCTCCTGCGGGAACCTGGCCTCCTCGTCCACCGCCGCCGCGAACGGGGCGATCTTCGCCTCCGCGAGGGCACGCACCGACTCCCGGAGCATGTCGTGCTCCTCGGAGGGCCGATACAGGTCGAAGTCCTTACCCATGATGTGGAGCTCCCCTAGACGCTTTTGGCACTGAGTACCCTCAGCAAAACACACTCAGTGCCATGACGCCAGAGCGCCCCGACGCTGTTCTGCGTCGGGGCGCTCCGAGTACCGTGCAGTCGGTTTTCTTAATGGGGAGTTTCCATGGAGTTCGCTTCGTCCCTGCGGCGCCGGTTCGCCTCGTATTCCGCGCCGAGCTTCTTCGCGTAATCCTCGGTCAGGTGCAGTCCGGTCAGCAGGGCCGGCGCACAGATGCTCGGCATGAAGTGCTGGAGGAGGACCGCGACGCGATGGATCAGGTCGTTGCGGTCGCACAGGATCTGGGACATCGCCTGGACCCCGGAGAAGGCGCCGGAGAAGAGCGAGGCCGTGTCCGTCACGTTGACGTGGACGAGCAGCTCGCCCCGCGCCTTCGCGACCATCAGGATCTCCGAGACCTGGTCGATCCAGGCCTGGAACGGGGCGACCCGGTCGACGCCGGTGGCACCGCTGTCCAGGGCCAGGGCGACGCTCGCCCGCACGAGGGCGTCGCGCTGCAGCCGGTGGGCGAGGAGGAAGGCCTGGTCCGCGAGCTCCTGGAGCTTGATGGCCTGCGGCGCCAGCGGCACGTCGAGCATCTGCGCGTCGAGCACGCCGAGGGCGAGGTCTTCCTTGGAAGCAAAGTGGAAATACAGAGCTCCCTTGGTCACCCCGGCGCGCACCAGGATCTCTCCGATGGTCGTGCGCTCGTAGCCCCGCTCGGCGAAGACGGCCGCGGCCGATTGCAGGATCGCCTGCCGGGTCTTGATTGCACGCGCTTGCTGCGCCAAGGCGCCTCCCGCTGTGTCGCTGTCTGTGCTCGTCGTGTGACCTGAAGCATTGAAAAGAAAACCGCGCTGTACGTATTCTAAGTCGGGCGGACACGCCGCCCGGGGGCGCGGGGATGCTAGGGGGATCCATGGATCAGAACCTTCGAGGAGTGACGGCGTGCGTCCCCGGGGAGTTCGTGCACCGAGCGGATCCCGCGGACATCATCCCCACGGGCTGGACCCAGCTGACGGAGAACCGGTTCTCCGTCTCCGCGCACTGGCCTGCCGCACATCCCTTCTTCTCTCCGGTGGCAGGGGACCGCCACGACCCCGTGCTGGTGGCCGAGACGATACGCCAGACCACCATGCTCGTCGCCCACGCCGAATTCGGGGTACCCGTCGAGGATCAGTTCGTCATGTGGGGCCTCCACTACACGGCCGACGCCGAGGCGCTCGCCGTCAGCGGCCTCTCCTCCGACGTCACCGTCGACGTCATCTGCTCCGATCTCGACAGCCGCCGCGGCAGCCTGCGGAACCTGCGCACGACCATGGTGCTCACCCGCGACGGCCGGCACCTCGCCACCGGCGGCACCCTGGCCCGCTGCACCTCCGCCCTCGCGTACCGCAGGATCCGGGGCGAGCGGATGGCCGCACTCGACCGGCCCGTCCCGCTGATACCGGCCGTGGCACCGGAACTCGTCGGCCGCGAGCACGGCAAGGACGTCGTCCTCGCCCCGGGGACCCGCCCCGGCCAGTGGCAGCTGCGCCTCAACACCGCCCACCCCACCCTCTTCCGGCGCCCGAACGACCACGTGCCCGGTATGGTGCTCCTCGAAGCCGCCCGGCAGGCGGCGACGGCGACCCTCGGCAGCAGGGCCTACCTGCCCACCGACATGGACGTCTCCTTCTCGCGGTACGCCGAACTCGACAGCCCCTGCTGGATCGAGACCGAGATCCTGCCCGGCCACGACCCCGAGGCGACCACCGTCCGGGTCACCGGCCTGCAGGACGGCGAGCTCGTCTTCCTCAGCACGCTCACCTCCCCGTCCCGGGACCTGGCGGTGGCCGGGGCCGGCCTCGGCACCCGCCTGACGGGCTGAACCCGACCGGAACGGAACCATGGGCCCACGCATCCTCATCACCGGCGCGACCGGATTCATCGGCGGCCGGGTGGCGGCGAACGCCGCGGCCGCGCCGGAGCCGGCGCACGTGCGGCTCCTCGCCCGCCGCCCGCTCGTGCCGCCGGCGGGCCCGGGCGTCGAGGTCGCCCCGGGCGACCTCCGCGACCCCGACTCGCTGCGCCGCGCCTGCGAGGGCATGGACGTGCTCATCCACTGCGCCTCGGCGATCGGCGCGGACGAGGACGTGGCGCACGCGGTCAACGACGAGGGCGCCCGGGCCCTCGTCGACGCGGCCGTACGCGCCGGGGTGACCCGGATCGTCTCCCTGAGCACCGCCTCCGTCCACGGCCGCGGCCCCTTCCGGGCGGCGGCCCCCGGCACCCTGCCGCTCGCCCCGGGCTCGGTGACCAGCCGCACCCGGGCGGCGGGGGAGCGGTACGTCCTCGACGCGGGCGGGACCGTCCTGCGGCCCCACCTCGTGTACGGCACGGGTGACCGGCAGTTGATACCGGGCTTCGTCCGGCTGCTCGCGGCCCTGCCGGGACCGCTCGACGGGGGCTCCTCGCTGCACTCCCTGATCGACGTGGACAGCCTGGCGCGGGCCCTGCTCGGCGCGGCGCTCTCCCCGAAGACGCAGGCGGGCCCCTGCTACGTCAACCACCCGGAGCCGGTCCCGGTGGCGGAGCTGCTCGCGGTCGGCGAGGCGCTCCTCGCCGGCCGGTCCGGGGCCCGGGGGCCTGCGGTGGACATCGCCGAGGCCCGCGCACTGCTCGCGGACCTCCCGTTCGCGCAGCACCACCTGGCGATGCTCGCCAGCGACCACTGGTTCGAGGACGACCGCCCGTGGCGGGGGTGGGGCTGCGACCCGGGGTCGGGTTTCACCGCGACGATCGCGGACCACATGCCCTGGTACCGGGGCCTCCTCGACCAGTCCTGACGAAGAACCGTCCCGGAGAACGGTCTCGGTACGGCGAGAACCGTCCCCGTGCACGAGAACCGTCCCCGTGCACGAGAACCGTCCCCGTGCACGAGAACCGTCCCCGTACAGAAAGAAGGCACGGCCGACATGTCTGCGCTGGCCGGAAGGACCGCGATCGTCACCGGGGCGAGCCGCGGCATCGGAAGGGGCATCGCCGAGCGGCTGGCCGGGGACGGCGCCCTGGTGGCCGTGCACTACGGCACCGGAGAGGCGGCCGCCCGCGAGACGGTGAAGACCATCGAGGAGGCGGGCGGCAGGGCCTTCGCGTTCCGCGCGGACCTGGGGGCGCCGGACGCCGTGGACACGTTCTACGCCGCCCTGGACGCGGGTCTCGCCGAGCAGGGCGCCGGTCCGGGTTTCGACATCCTCGTCAACAACGCGGCGGCGAGCGGCTCGGGCCGGATCCACGAGCTGACCACCGAGACCTTCGACCGGCTCTTCGCGATCAACGTCAAGGCCCCGCTCTTCCTCATCCAGCGGGGCCTGGACCGCCTGAGCGACGGAGGCAGGATCGTCAACGTCTCCTCGGCGGCGACGAAGCGCGCCTTCCCCGAGTCCGTCACCTACGTGATGACCAAGGGGGCCGTCGACACGATGACCCCGACCCTCGCCAAGGAGCTGGCGTCCCGGGGGATCACGGTGAACGCCGTGGCCCCCGGCTATGTCGCGACGGACATGAACGCGCATCGCCGCACGACGCCGGAGGAGAGCGCCGCCCTCGCGGCGCACTCTGCCCTCGACCGGCTCGGGACGCCGGCCGAGGTCGCGGACGTGGTCGCCTTCCTCGTCTCCGAGGACGCGCGCTGGATCACGGGTCACTGCGTGGACGTGTCGGGCGGCTACAAGCTCTGACTTCCCGCGGGTTCGAGTCCGGCGAGCGACTCGGGGCCCGCCAGCATCGGCAGCAGCGTGCGCCACAGTCCCGTGACGGTCTTGGGGGACAGCCAATCGCCGTTGTCCCGGCAGAGGGCCTCCAGACCGATCGTCGCGGCCACGATCGTACGGGCGAGGTCCTGCCGGCGCCCGGTGCCGGCGGCGAGCAGGCCCTCGTCGGCGGCTTCCGCGAGCCGCTGCTGCACACAGCTCTGCCACTCCTGGCGCAGATTGAGCTCCGTACCGGTGTCATTGGCGCAGCTGAGGCGGAACCCGGCGCGGACGACGACGTCGTCGCGGAGCAGGCGGGCGAGCGCGTGCGAGGTGTCGGCGAGGTTCTGCAGGGCGTTCGACCGGTGTGCGTACACGATCCGGGCGGTGCGGCGCAGGACGGTGGAGGCCTCGCACTCGACGGCGTCGGCGACCGCCTCCTTGTTCTCGAAGTGGAAGTGGAGCGCGCCGGGGCTCACGCCCGCTCCCGCGCTGATCGCGGACAGTGTGGCCAGGGCGTATCCATGCTGCTCGAACTCCCTGGCCGCCGACCTGATGAGCGCGTCGCGGGTCCGCGCGGCCCGCTCTTGTTTGGTCACCAACGGCTCCAGCAGCACCCACTCGACGACATCAAACCGACTGATCGGTATTGTACGAGCTTTTGGCGGGGCTCCAGGGTGCTTCGGGGGTAAACCATCCCCTGGGGGGAAAGGTCAGCCGGTCGTCGTCCCGTACCGGGCGAGCAGGCGGGTCCGGCGGGACGGCTGGAGGTTCGCGCGGGTCACGTCCCCGTCGTAATGGGCGACGACCCGGGGATCCATGACGCGGCGCCAGAGCGGGGGCACGTACGCGAGGACGATCATCCCCGCGTACCCCGTCGGCATCTCGGGGGCCTCGTCGAAGTGGCGCAGCGACTGGTAGCGCCGGGTGGGGTTCGCGTGGTGGTCGCTGTGCCGCTGGAGGTGGTAGAGGAAGACGTTCGAGGCGACGTTGTCGCTGTTCCAGCTGTGGCGCGGGGCGCAGCGCTCGTACCGGCCGCTCGCGGTGCGCTCCCGCTTGAGGCCGTAGTGCTCGGTGTAGTTGATGACTTCGAGCAGGCAGAAGCCGAAGACCGCCTGGATCGCGAGGTACGGCAGGACCCCCGGGCCGAAGACGAGCGCGAGCCCCGTGAAGAGCACGAACGACAGCGCCCAGGAGCCGAGGACCGTGTTGCGCGGGCTCCACACCGACCGGCCCCGGCGGCCCAGCCTGCGCCTCTCCAGGCGCCAGGCCGAGGTGAGGCTGCCGAGGACGGTCCGGGGCAGGAAGCGCCAGAAGCTCTCGCCGAGCCGGGCGCTCGCCGGGTCCTCGGGGGTGGCGACGCGGATGTGGTGGCCGTGGTTGTGCTCGACGTAGAAGTGGCCGTACCAGGTCTGGGCGAGCGCGATCCGGGAGAGCCTGCGCTCCAGGGCCTCCGTCTTGTGCCCCAGCTCGTGGGCGGTGTTGATGGCGATGCCGGCGACCCCGCCGAGGGTGAACGTCAGCCCGATCCGGTCGACGAGGGCGAGGTCGCCCCGGGTGATCAGCCAGCAGCCGAGGACGAGACCGGCGTACTGGACGGGGAGGTAGAGGTAGGTGCACCACCGGTAGTAGCGGTCCTGTTCCAGGTGCGCGATCGCGCTGTCCGGCGGGTTGGCGGAGTCCTTGCCTATGAGGTGGTCGACGAGCGGGAAGATCACGTACAGGACGAGGATCCCGGTCCACCAGAAGACGCGGAGCCCGGTGGCGTTCACCAGTCCCCAGGAGAGGAAGGGGAAGGCCGGGATGAGCAGGCCGAACAGCCAGAGCCAGCGCTTGGGGTCGCGCCAGGTGGCGGGGGCGTCGGGGGAGTCGCTGTGCAGGGCCAAGACCGGCTCCTCGGGGAGGTGGACGCGGCGGGTGGACACTTTCCATGACTACTGTCCAGTTCATAGACGGATTCCCATGAGAACGTCAATGCTTTGGACAGTGCCCCGTGGATAAAGTGGGGGCACGATGACACGTTTCCGCGAGAGTGTTCGGTCCCTCCTGCGAGAGCAGGTGCTCGACGCCGCCTACCGGCTCGTCGCCGCCGACGGCTGGGGCGTGCTGCGCATGGCCGGCATCGCGCGGGCCGCCGGCATCAGCCGCCAGACGCTCTACAACGAGTTCGGCTCGAAGGAGGCCATCGGCAACGCCCTGATCCAGCGTGAGCTGGAGGGCTTCCTGCTCGGCATACAGCGTGAACTCGACGCCCACCGGGGTGAGTTGGAGGCGGCGGCCGTCGCGGGCGTGGGCTACACGCTCCAGCAGGCCGTGGACAACCCCCTCATCAAGAGCGTCCTGCTCGCGGCGCGCGGCGGCGAGGACGACCTCCTCGCCTACCTCACCACCCGCCCGGAGCCGGTCTTCGGCACGGCGATGGCGATGCTCGACGCGTACGCGATCGAGGCCTGGCCCGATGTCGACGAGGAGTCCCGGGGGCTCGCCGTCGAGACGATCGTGCGGCTCACCGTCAGCCACATCGTCCAGCCGGTGGCCTCGCCGGAGGAGTCGGCGCGGCGCATCGCCAGGATCACGGCGCGGATCGCGTACCCGGGCGGTGTCCGGCCCGATGGGTGCGGCGAGGCCCGCTGACGGACACGGGGGATCTCCGGCAGCGGGCCTCTGTTGAATATTGTACGAGATCATCCGGGGTGGTCCGCCCGGACGGCGGCGCTGGTCCTCCCGGGTCCTCCCGGACGACGGCGGTGGCGAAGGACGGGCGGGCGGGGTACATGTCCCCTGAGGCGCGGACACCCTCGACCGCGTCGCCAGAGCCGACGAGGAGGCCGCCGTGGAAGGCAGAAGCATCGGATTCGTGCAGTCCTTCAACCGTCTCGGCGGGTACGGCTTCGTCGTCCCCGTGGGCTCCGAGGAGCAGGTGTACTTCAGCGCCGAGGACATCGAGGGCAAGGAGCGGACGGTCTCCGAGGGGCAGCAGGTCTCCTTCGTCCTGGTCCTCGGCGAGGGCCGCTTCGAGGCCAAGGAGCTGCGCTTCTGACGCCGTCCGGGGCGCGGGGGCGCGGACCGGCGGTCTGCGGGCGAGGGCCGGCGGCCTGCGGGTGCGGACCGGCCGGGCTCCCGGGGTGCGATCACCGGCCGGTGGTACTGTGCCGAGGCCAGTCGCACCTTTGTACGCACCTGAACGGGTACGTGCACGGGTCAGGGAATCCGGTGCGAGACCGGAACTGACGCGCAGCGGTGAGGGCGACGGGCGGAGCATCGGCCACTGGGCGGCACGACGGGCCCGGGAAGGCGCTCCGTCCGGCTGACCCCGAGTCCGAAGACCTGCTGGCGGCCCCGGCGGCACGCCGCCGTCCGGGGAGCACCGTACGACAGGCTCCGCGCATGAGCCGTGGACGCAGAGGAAGTCCCCGTGCCGCTCGCACACCCCGTCCGCTCCGCCGTGCTCGCCCTGGCCGGCGTCCTGCTCCTCACCGCGGCGGTGACCGGCTGCGGGCCCTCCGGGGCTTCGGCGAAGGACGCCCCGGAGCGCGGCTACCCCGTCACCCTCGCCGACGACTGCGGACGGCCGGTCCGCGTCGACCGCGCCCCGCGCCGGGCCGTCGCCCTCGACCAGGGGGCGGCGGAGATCATGCTCTCCCTCGGCCTCGCCGACCGCATGGTGGGCACCGCCACCTGGACGGACCCGGTGCTCAAGGGACTTGAGGAGGAGAACGCGAAGGTCCCGCGCCTCGCCGACCGCTACCCCTTCTTCGAGAAGGTCCTCGACGCCGAACCCGACTTCGCGGCCGCCTCGTTCGCGTACACCCTCGGCAAGGGCGGGGTGGCGCCCCGCGAGCGCTTCGAGCAGCTCGGCGTCCCCACCTACCTCTCGCCGAGCGACTGCGTCGGCAAGGACAACAGCGGCGACGGCGACGGCGTCCGCACCCGCCCCCTCACCATGGAGACGGTCTACGGCGAGATCCGTGACCTGGCCCGGGTGTTCGCGGTCCCCGAGCGGGGCGAGAAGCTCGTCGCAGGGCTCAAGGCCCGGGTGGCGAAGGCCACGGCGGCGGCCGACTTCACCGACGCCACCGTCCTCTACTGGTACTCCGACGCCAAATCGCCCTACATGGCGGGCTGTTGCGGAGCGTCGGGGATCGTCACGAACGCGCTCGGCGCGAAGAACGTCTTCGACGACACGCGCGAGGAATGGCCCCAGATCAACTGGGAGACCGTCGCCGACCGCGATCCCGACGTCCTCGTGCTCGGCGATCTGACCCGCCGCGCGCAGTCCGCCGAGAGCGCCGCCAAGAAGATCGAGTTCCTGGAGTCCGACCCCGTCACCCGGAACATGACGGCCGTGAAGCACAAGCGGTACGTCCTGCTCAGCGGCCAGGCACTGAACCCCACGATCCGCACCGTCGAGGGCATCGAGAAGGTGGCGGCAGCGCTCCGCACGTACGGTCTCGCGAAGTGAGCGCGCCCCCTCTGGTAACCCGGCCGACCCGGCCGGTACGCGCCACGGCGCTCCTGTGGGCGGCGGCCGGCCTCGTCCTGCTCGCCCTGTCCGTGGCCGTGGCCATCACCATCGGCCCGGCCGACATCGGCGTCGGCGAGGTCGGGTCCGTCGTCGCCGCCCACCTCGGCGGCGGCGTCTCGGAACTCTCGCCGATCCGCGACGGGATCGTCTGGGACCTGCGGCTGCCCCGTACCCTCCTCGCCGCCGTCTGCGGCGCCGGCCTCGCCCTCTGCGGGGCGGTGATGCAGTCCCTCCTGCGCAACCCGCTCGCCGACCCCTTCGTCCTCGGCGTCTCCTCCGGCGCCTCGACCGGCGCGGTCGCCGTCGTCGTCCTCGGCATCGGCGGTGGCCTCCTCTCCGTCACCGGAGGGGCGTTCCTGGGGGCCGTGGTCTCCTTCGCGCTCGTCCTGCTGCTCAGCCACACCCTCGGCGGCTCGACGGACCGGGTCGTGCTCGCGGGCGTCGCCGCGATGCAGCTCTTCTCCGCGCTCACCTCCTTCGTCGTGATGACCGCCGCCGACGCGGAGACCACCCGGGGCGTGCTCTTCTGGCTGCTCGGCTCGCTCGCCGGGGCCGGCTGGAGCGACGTGTGGGTGTGCCTCGCCGTCCTCGCGGGGGCCCTGCTGGTCTGCGGCGGGTACGCGCGGACCCTGGACGCCTTCGCCTTCGGCGAGGAGGCCGCCGCCTCGCTCGGCGTCGCCGTCGCGCGGACCCGGCTCGTCCTGCTGTGCGTCACCGCCCTCCTGACGGCCGCCCTGGTCTCCGCCGCCGGCGCGATCGGCTTCGTCGGCCTCGTCCTGCCGCACGCCGCCCGGGCCCTCGCCGGCCCCGGGCACGCCCGGCTGCTGCCGGTCACCGCCCTGGCCGGAGCGGTGTTCCTCGTCTGGGCCGACACGCTCGCCCGCACGGTCCTCGACCCGCAGGAGGTGCCGGTGGGCGTGGTGACCTCGCTGATCGGCGTACCGGCCTTCGTCCTCGTCCTGTACCGCACCAGGAGCACGCGATGACCGAGACCGCCTCCGCCGACGCCGGACCCCGTGCCGGGCGCGGTGCCGGACTCCGTGCCGAGCGGGTCTCGCGCACGGCCGGCGGCACCCTCGTCCTCGACGGGGTCGGCATCACCCTCGCCCCCGGCACCGTCACCGGGCTGCTCGGACCCAACGGCTCGGGCAAGTCCACCCTCCTGCGCCTCCTCGCCGGCGTCCTCGCCCCCGACTCCGGCGTCGTCACCCTCGACGGCGACCCGCTCGCCGAGCTGGGCCGCCGCACCGTCGCCCGGCGCCTCGCCACGGTCGAGCAGCAGGCCGACACCCAGACCGACCTGACCGTCGCCGACGTCGTACGCCTCGGCCGCATCCCGCACCGCAGGGCCTGGACGCCGCCCACGGCGGCGGACGAGGCCGCCGTCCGCACCGCCCTCGAACGGACCGGGCTCACCGACCGCGCCCGGCAGCCCTGGCGCACCCTCTCCGGCGGCGAACGCCAGCGCGTCCAGATCGCCCGCGCCCTCGCCCAGGAACCGCGCGAACTCCTCCTCGACGAACCCACCAACCACCTCGACATCCAGCACCAGCTCGACCTCCTCGCCCTCGTCGCCGACCTCCGCCTCACCGCCGTCGTCGCCCTGCACGACCTCAACCTCGCGGCGATGTACTGCGACCGGCTCGTGGTCCTCGCCCGGGGCCGGGTGGTGGCGAGCGGCCCACCGGGCGAGGTCCTCACCGAGGAGCTCGTCGCCGAGGTCTACGGGGTCCGCAGCGCCGTGACCCGGCCGGGACCCGACGGGCGCCCGCACATCCGCTTCCTCGGTACGGTGGGCGCATGCCCGAGCCCGAGCCCGTAGGCCCCGCAGCCGTCTCCCGTCCGCACGAGCGGACCCCGGGCGCGCGTGAACTCGCGGCGGCGGCCGAGGTGTTCGGGCTGCTCTCCGACCCCACCCGGCTCCAGCTGGTGTGGCTGCTCACCCGGGGCGAGGCCGACGTCACCGCCCTGACCGAGGCGTGCGGGGCCGCGCGTCCCGCCGTCAGCCAGCACCTCGCCAAACTGCGCCTCGGCGGGCTCGTCACGACCCGCAAGGAGGGCCGCAGGGTCGTGTACGCGATGCCGGACGGACACCTGAAGCGCCTGGTCGTCGAGGCGATCAGCCGCGCGGACCACCAGGTGACCGGGGAGCCCTGGCACGACTGAGGCGATCGGCGTCGACTACGACCCGGCCGGGACGGACGCGACGGCCGTGCTCGGCACCGCGCTCGCCCCGGTCGGGGCCGGCGGGCGCCACGCGCACGCGTACCCCGTCGACGCGCCGCACCGGCGGTGGCCGCAGGCGCCGGGCCGCGCGTCGGATCAGCGCGGGAGCCGCATCTCCAGGCCGTCCAGGACCACGTCCAGGCCGTAGGCGGACTTGGCGTCCCGGATGGCGACCGGATCGACCGCCGCGTGGGCGGCGGCCTCGTCGTAGGCGGCGGCGCCGGCGCCGGACTCGCCGCGAAGATCGGCAACCGGCTCCTGATCCTCGCCGGCATGCTCGTCATGGCCGCCTCCTTCGCCCTGCTCGCCACCGTCGACGCCCACTCCGGCTTCACCGTCCCGGCCATCGCCCTCGGCCTCCTCGGCCTCGGCGCGGGCCTCGCGATGCCGGCCGCCGTCGGCGCGCTGATGAGCACCGTCCCCGAGGAGAAGGCCGGCGTCGGCTCCGCCCTCAACGACACCATCCAGCAGGCCGGCACCGCGCTCGGCATCGCCATCCTCGGCTCGCTCCTCACCAGCACCTTCTCCTCCGAGACGCAGGCCGACGCCCCCGAGCAGGCCAAGCAGTCCATCGGCGGCGCGCTGGCCGCCGCCCAGGGCGACGCCGGACTGATCGCCGCCGCCCGCGGGGCCTTCACCTCCTCGATGACCACCACCTTCACCATCAGAGCCGTCGGCGTCCTCGCGGC
>NZ_MWIG01000359.1:0-9174 GCF_002156145.1 Streptomyces sp. NRRL B-24572
GCCGCCCGGGGACTGGGCGGGGGTGGACGGGCCGGCCATCAGGCGCCGCCTCCCCAGCCTTCGAGTACGGACCTGTTGGCCGCGGCGTAGTTGAGGTGCCCCTTGACCACGACCTCGTGCAGCCAGGCCTGGGCGGCCTTGAGGTCGCTCGCGGAGTGGCTCCACTTGTCCAGCTCGTCGATGAAGGCCTCGCGGGCCTCGCCGTCCCAGCTCAGGACGACCTTTGCGGCCCGCCCGTACAGGGTCTCCAGCTTCTCGTTGAGGGTGCGGAGGATGTCCTCCAGCTCCCCGGAAAGGCGCTGGAGGGTGGCGAGGTCGACGGTGATCCGGTCTTCGTCCGACATGGTGCAGATCCCCCGTGGTTCAGACGTCCAGAATGCGGCTCGTCGGTCGGCCGGTGTCCGGTGCGGGTGCCGGGTCGGGCACGGTGAGGTCGCGGGCGGCGGCGGACACGTCCTCGCCCTCCTGCATCCGCCGGATCCGGGCCAGGGTGTCGAGCTCCCGCTCGGTGAAGCCGTCGCGCGAGGCGCGCATGGCCGCTTCGAGGAGGACCATCACCTGACGGATGCGCACGGCGTCCTCGGCGACACCGCGGTGCAACGAGCGGTACGCGGTGGCAGTGGGCCCCTGCCAGCCCGTGGCGACCCTGTCGACGACTTCGTCCATGCGGCGGGTCTGCTGTTCCAGATATCGCTGCATCTCGTCGAGGTCGTCCGCCAGCCTGGTGAGCCCGTCCTCCGAGACGTCCAGATCGGCGTTCCGCATCCTGAGCCCCCGCTCGTCGCGTCGTCCGTACACATGTTCCTGGCGCGACCGCTCACCCTAGCGGGCGGGTCCTGGCGATCGGGGGCGGGAGCCGTGAAGAGGCTGAATAACGACGAAGCCCCAGGTCTCTGACCTGGGGCTTCGTTCGAAGAGCGGATGACGGGAATCGAACCCGCGCTATAAGCTTGGGAATCACCGTCGCTCGGACAGTGGGCAGGGCTTCTGACCTGGGAAACGTCCTCTGTTGTGGCGTCTTCCGGAGGCCGCGGAGTACCGGCTTCGACCGCTGTTCACCGCTCCGAAGGGCACGGCTGGGGCACGGCGCCGCAGCGGGGGAGCAGCGGCCGGGCATGCGCGTGTGGATTCGCCGATTCTCGGCTCCCAGGGGATGTGCCCGTGGTCTCCACCGGGGACAAGCGCGGGTCGCCCGTATGCACCGGGCCGGCGACACCTCACCCCCACGTGTTCGTTCACGGGACATGATCAAGCGCTTCTTCGCCGGTCTGCTGTTCGCGACCTCGGCGTTCACCCTGTCACCGATGCCGACGGCCCACGCCGACGACGTCGTCGCCGAGTCCCGCATTTACTTCCCCGGCTGCTTCGTCCAGGGATGCGACGCTTCGCTCCTGGTGGAGGAGGTCGACGGCGTACGGCTCGGCTACTGAGCCCCGATGGCGCGTCGCCCGGAGCGTCTTCCGGACACGCCCCGGGTCAGGCGTGCCGCAGCATGTCGAGGAATCGGAAGTCGCGGACCAGCACGGCGGTGGTGCAGTGGGGCTTGTGCCGGGCCTCGCGGGTGAAGGCGTCGCGCAGGAAGGGGGCGAGTCCTGTCGGCGGGTGGGCTTCGAGGACCAGGTCGAGCGTGTGTGCCGGGATCTCGTCCAGGCGGAGGCCGAGGACGTCGGCGGCGGAGCCGAGGTGGACGCCGGCGACCTCTGGGCGGTGGTCGTCCCCGGTGGTGAGGTCGAGGTGGAGGCGGATCGCGTCGTGGACCAGGTCGGCGAGTTCGGCGGGTGCGCCGTGCCGGACGAGCGCCTCGTGGGCCACGGCGGCGCCGTGTTCCTCGAAGGGCGTCGAGGGGTGCTCCCACGCCGGGGTGAGGCCCAGGTCGTGGAGTGCCGCGCCGAGGAAGAGGGCTTCGCGGTCCGGGGCCAGTCCCCGGCGGTGGAGGATCGCTTCGGCGTAGGCGTACGTGCGGTGGCAGTGGGCCACCAGCGGCGGCGGCGCGGCGGCGAGCAGCATCCGTTCGGCGAGGTCCGCGAGAGGGGTGTCGGGGCGCCGGGCGAGCGCGGGGGCGGAGGTCATGGGGTGTGGGTCTCCTGGAGGGTGTCGGCCGTCGCGGGCGCGGCCGTGCCGGCGAAGTGCCGTCGGTAGGTCTGCGGCGTGACGGAGGTGTGGCGTTTGAACGCGCGGTGGAAGCTGTGGACGGAACCGAAGCCGCAGCGCGTTCCGATGGCCGCGAGGGTGAGGTCGCTCTCCTGGAGCAGACGGCGTGCGGCCTGGACGCGCTGGGCGTCGAGATAGGCGGCCGGGGTACTGCCGGTCTCACGGACGAAGACCCGGGCGAACTGGCGCTCGCCCAACCCCATCCGGGCGGCCAGGGCGGGAACCGTCAGCCGTTCGCCGAGGTGCGCGTCGATCCAGGCGAGGAGCTCGGCGATGTCGGTACGGGCCGTGCTCTGCCGTTTCAGAGGCGCGCTGAACTGACTCTGGTCACCGGGCCGTTGCAGGTACATCACCATCCACCTGGCGGTCGACAGCGCGTGCCTGCGCCCGTGGTCGTCGGCGACGAGCGCCAGGCTCATGTCGATTCCGGCGCTCACCCCGGCCCCGGTCCACACCGGATCGGACCGTACGTACACGGCGTCGGCGTCCACGGTGACGTCCGGATGGTGCTCGGCCAGGGCCTCGGCCGTGGCCCAGTGCGTCGTGGCCCGCCTGCCGGCCAGCAGTCCCGCCGCGGCCAGGGTGTGCGCACCGGCGCAGACCGAGACCACCCGCCGCACGCGCGGTGCGACCCGTGCGACCCAGGCCAGGACGTTGGGGTCGACGACGGCTTCGACGCCTTCCGGTCGGATCCGGAGCCCGCCGGGCACGACGACGGTGTCCACTCCTTCGCCGTCCGAGTCGGCGAAGGAGCGGTCGGCGAGCAGGCGGACGCCGCCCGCGCAGTGCACCGGCGCCGGGCCCGCACCGACGAGCTCGACGCTGTAGCCGCGCCCCGGCCGCTCCAGGAGCCGGGACGCCGTGGAGAACACCTGCGCGGGCCCCGTGACGTCCAGCGACTCCACGCCGTCGAAGACGGCGATCGCGATCCTGCGTGGCTGGGTCATGCCGATCATCCTCAGCGGAGCCGGTCATGACTGCAATGTCACGGATATCGCGGATTCGGACATCGGCGGGACGCCTGGACGCCGCCCCTGCTTGTACGGGGCGCGGTGTTCAGGGGGTGACGATCGGGAAGCCGGGGTCGGGCTGGGTGACGTAGGAGAAGAGGCGGGTCAGGAGCGCGGGGTCGCCTTCGGTGGTGACGCCGTCGAGGCCCTTGCCCGCGAGGACGCCCAGGAGCTGCGGCTTGGTGAGGGTGAGGGTGAGGCCGGCGGGGGTGCGGGGCTCGCCCGTGAGGGTGCGGTGGGTGAGGGCGCCGTTGTGGAGGGTGAGGCGGTGGCGGGTGTCCTCGTCGGTGAGGACGAGGTCGAGGGTCAGGTCCTCGTCCCAGGCCCGGGGGCCGTCGATCCGGATGGAGACCGAGTCGAGGAGCATGTCGGTGGTCAGGGCCATCGCCATCTCGGGGTTGGTGGTGTCCATGGCGATGGAGTTGGGGCCGTGGCGCAGTTCCATGGCGGAGGTCAGGTAGAAGTTGCGCCAGGTGCCGTTCTCGGCGCCGTGGGCGAGCCTCTCGTAGACCTGCGCGAGGAGTTCCCTGGCGTCGGTTCGGGACGGCTCGGCGAAGACGACGTGGTTGAGGAGGGTGGCCGCGAAGCGCAGGTCTCCGGCGTCGGCGTAGCCGCGGGCCTTCTCCAGCGCCGCGTCGGCGCCGCCCGCCACGTCGACGTACCGCCGGGCGAGTTCGGTCGGCGGGTGTTCCCACAGATGGGCGACGTTGCCGTCGAACCAGCCGAGGTAGCGCTGGTAGATGGCCTTGGTGTTGTGGCTGGCGGAGCCGTAGTAGCCGCGAGTGTGCCAGGTCTTCTCCAGGGCGGGCGGCAGCTGGATCTGCTCGGCGATCTCCGGTGCGGTCAGGCCGTCGTTGAGCATGCGCAGCGTCTGGTCGTGCAGGTAGGCGTACAGGTCGCGCTGGGCGGTGAGGAAGGCGACGACGTTGTCGTTGCCCCAGGTCGGCCAGTGGTGGGAGGCGAACGCGACGTCGTAGGAGTCGCCGAAGTACTCGACGGCCTCGTCCAGGTAGCGGGCCCACACCCGGGCGTCGCGGACCACGGCGCCGCGCGGGGTCAGGATGTTGTGCATGTTGTGCGTGGCGTTCTCGGCCAGGCACAGGGCGCGGTGGTCGGGGAAGAGGAAGTTCATCTCGGCCGGGGCCTCGGTGCCGGGGGTGAGCTGGAAGACGATGCGGACGCCGTCGACCGTCTCCTCCTGCCCGGTCCTGGTGATGTCCACGGTCGGCGGGATGAGCGTGATGGTGCCGGTGGAGGTGGTCATGCCGAGCCCGGCGCCGATCTGGCCCTCGGGCGACTTCGGCAGCCGGTCGCCGTACATGAAGGCCGCGCGGCGGGTCATGGCGTTGCCCGCGTAGACGTTCTCGCTGACCGCGTGCTCCAGGAACCCGGCCGGTGCGAGGATCGGGACGCCGTCCTCGGTGCCGCGCGGCAGGACGCCCCGGGAGCCGCCGAAGTGGTCGCCGTGGGAGTGGGTGTAGATCATGCCGGTGACGGGGCGGTCACCTCGGTGTTCGCGGTAGAGGGCGAGGCCGGCGGCGGCGGTCTCGGCGCTCAGCAGCGGGTCGATGACGACCACGCCGCGCTCGCCCTCGACGAGCGTCATGTTGGACAGGTCCAGGCCGCGGATCTGGTAGATCCCCTCGGTGACCTCGTACAGCCCCTGCCGGGAGCAGAGCTGGGCCTGCCGCCACAGGCTGGGGTGGGCGGTGTCGGGGCACTCGCCCTTGAGGAAGGCGTAGGCGTCGTTGTCGTAGACGACGCGGCCGTCGGCCGCCTCGATCACACCGGGGATCAGCGCGCCGATAAAACCGCGGTCGGCGTTGTCGAAGTCGGTGGTGTCCTCGAAGGGGAGGGCGCTCATCTCTTGCTCCGTTCTGCGGCGGTGCGGTCCGGTCCATCTCAGCACCGGACGGCGGTATGTGCACTTTGCTATGAATGTCCGTTCGATTCGCTGTGAGGGCCGGTGCCCGCCCGCTGCCGCGCGGCGATCCAGACGTTCCCGTCGGCGACCGCCGTGTCCAGGGCCCCGAACACCTCGGGCCGGACCGGTACGACTCCTCCCTCGCCGAGCCGTTCGCTCAGCCCGGACGCCTCCAGGGCCCGTACGAGCGGGGGCTGGGCCCCGGCCAGGACGAGCCGGCCTCCGGCGTCGGCGAGTGTGCGGGCGTACCGGTCGAGGAGCTTGATCACGGCCGAGGACGGCACGTCCGGCACGGTCCGTACGACGAGGACGAGGACGGCGTCGCGGGCCCCGGCGGGGTCGGGCAGCTGGGCCTCGATGCGGGGGAGCTCGGCGAAGAAGGACACGCCGGCGTAGTCGAGGACGGTGACCTCGCCGGGCGGCAGCCGCTTCAGCGGGCCGGCGGTGCGCCAGGTCCCGTCCTCGCCCCGGTCGAGGGCGACGACCTTGGCCTGGCGGGCGGCCTGGGCGCAGAACAGCAGCAGGGACAGGACGGCGCCGATGACGATGGCCTGCTGGAGGGGGAGCTGGGTGGTGGCGAGGAAGGTGAGGATCATCGCCGCCGACGACATCCGGGAGGTGCGGAGCACGAGGCGGATGTCGTGGCGCTTGCCCCAGATCAGCTCGCCGCCGACGACGAGGATCAGGCCGCCGATGACGGGCATCGGGATGCGTTCGGCGAGCGAGCCGCACAGCAGGACGACGAGGGCGAGGAAGACGCCGGAGAACACCCCCGCCCAGCGGGTGCGGGCCCCGGCGGAGACCGCGACCCCGGTGCGGGACATCGAGCCGCCGGAGGGCAGCGCCTGGAACAGGCCGCCGAGGAGGTTCGCGTACCCCTGGGAGCGGAAGTCGCCGTTCACGTCGGAACGCGAGCCGTCGGGGTTCGGCATGGACGGCGAGATCCCGGCGGCCTGCGCGAGGGCGACGAGCGCCACGGAGAACGCCCCGCCGATCAGCTCGGGCACGGCGGACGGGTCGGGGGCGGTGAAGGAGGGCAGGGCGCCGGGGATCGAGGCGATGCCCTTCACCAGTTCCACGTCGACGGACAGGGCCGCCACCCCCACGCTCGCGACGACCATGGCGATCAGCAGGGCCACCGGTTCGAGCCGCTTCACCGCCCGCGCCCCCGCCCAGACGCCCAGGGTGCAGACGGCGACGAGGGTCGTGGCCCCCTTCCAGTCCCCGACGTGCACCAGCCAGTCGCCGAGCTGGTACAGCTTGTTGTGCCCCTGCGGCTTGTAACCGGTCGCGTCCTTCAGCACGCCCGTGATGATCTGCAGCGCGATGCCGGTGGAGAACCCGGTCATGACCGCGTTCGACACGAAGCTCATGACGGCTCCGAGCCGGAGCACGCCCATCAGCAGCATCACCGCGCCGACCATCACCGTCAGCACGGCCACGTTGCCGGCGTCCTGCGGGTCGAGCCCCGCGTCCGACAGCACGCTCTGCGAGGTCAGGGCGATTGCGCTGGTCAGGGTCGTGACCATGAGGACGGTACGGGAGGTGAGCGAGCCCACGATCGCCGGCACCACGCCCGCGTACAGGCCCGCGACCGGGTTGAACCCGGCGATCGCCGCGTACGCCATCCCCTCCGGGATCGAGAACAGGCCGGTCACCGCGCCCGAGGTGGCATCGGCGGGCCGCGGACGGCCCAGCCCGCGCAGCCACGACGTGAGATACGCGCGCCGACCGGCCGCCATCCGCCACCGCCCCTCTCCGTCCGTCCGCACCCAGGCAAACCCGGCGGAGGGGCCCCGGCCACCGAGGTTCGTCCGAACGGGCGAACGGCGCCGCAGAGCCGTCGGCCAGGGTGCCGACACCCTGGTGAGGTGCGAGTTTTGAACAGCCGTACGAGTCCTGGAGGTGCGCCATGGGTGATGCCATCGGCCAGATGCTGGCCTCGGCCGTCGGCATCGCGATCAGCCCGCTCCCCCTCATCGCCGTCATCCTGATGCTGGCCACGCCGAAGGGCCGCGGCAACGGCCTCGCCTTCACCGCCGGCTGGGTCCTGTCCCTCGCCGCCCTGGTCACGGTGATCGTCGTGGCCGGCTCCGGCGCCGATGCCTCCCGGGGCGACGAAGGTCCCGCCACCTGGACCCTGTGGCTCAGACTCGCTCTCGGCGTCCTCTTCCTGTTCATGGGCGTCAGACAGTGGAAGGGCCGTCCCAGGGAGGGCCGTACGAGCGAGCCTCCCGCCTGGATGAAGGCCATCGACCGCTTCACACCCGCCAAGGCCGCCGGCCTCGCCGCCGCCCTGGCCGTCGCCAACCCCAAGAACCTCGTCCTGGCGGTCGGCGGCGCCGTCTCCATCGCCTCCAGCACGGCCTCGACCGGCGGCAAGACCGTCGCGGCCGCCCTGATGGTCCTGATCGCCTCCCTCTGCACCCTCCTCCCGCTCGCCGTCTACCTCTTCGGCGGCGCCAGGTCCGCGAAGGTCCTCGCCGAGTGGAAGGCGTGGATGGCCGCCCACAACGCCGCGATCATGACCACCGTCCTCGTCGTGCTCGGCGCGAAGTACGTCGGCGACGCGATCAGCGGCCTGACCACGTGAGCGACCGAGACGGCGAGAGGCCAGGGCGCCGGCCTGCGGGACGCAGCACGCCACGGGTAGGGCGGGTGCGACGGCCGGCGGCCGCGAGCGGCCGTCGGAAGCCCGATCCGGCGCCTCGTCATGACACTTGCGGCACCGTCCCCGACCCTCAAGAGGTCTGGACACGACGAAGCCCCAGGTCGCTGACCTGGGGCTTCGTGCGAAGAGCGGATGACGGGAATCGAACCCGCGCTATAAGCTTGGGAATCACCGTCGCTCAGGCCTTCAAATAGTCCCTGAGCTGTTATTTCTCCGGCTGATGCGGGTGTGCGGCGGCCTGCTCGGCACCGCTGGTGACCGTAGTTCACCGCTCCGGAGGGCACGGCCGGGGCACGCCGGGGCCGGGCGCGATCCGGTCCGCCCCTGGCACCGGCTGCCGCGAGCCAATGCCCGAACGTCAGGTGTGGGCGGCCGCCTCCAAAGGGCTCAGGGCGGCTGCACGGCGGGCCGGGACGGCGGCCGCGAGGACGCCGACCGCGAGCGAGAGCAGGCACACCAGGAGCAGGGTGCCCCAGGGCAGGGCCAAGGTGTACTGGTCGATGGCGCCGTTGGCGAGGGAGCCGACGGCCCAGGCGCCGAACAGGCCGCCCGCCAGGCCGAGGAGGGTGCCGAAACCGGCGACCGTCAGGGCCTCCAGGCGGATCATGCGGCGGATGCCGGCGCGGTCCATGCCGAGCGCGCGCAGGGCGCCGATCTCGCGGGTGCGTTCGGCGACTGACATGGCCAGCGTGTTCACGATGCCGAGCGCGCTGATGACGACGCCGATGCCGAGCATGCCGTACATCACGTTCAGCAGGTCGCCCATGGTGCCGGCGGCCTCGCTGACCAGCTGGTCGCGGTCCTGCACGGTGAGGAGGGGGTTGTTGCCGACGGCGGCGCGCAGCCGGTTCTCCAGTGCGGCCGTCGCCGGGCCGTCGGTGCGCAGGAGTACGCGCTGGACGGAGCCGGGCAGGAAGCTGTCGGCCGCGACCTCGCCGCGGCTGCCGAGTGCGTCGTGGGCGATGGGGTTGTCCTTGTAGACGCCCACGACCTGGTACGAGGTGGGCTTCCCCGCGCGGCCCATCTCGACGCTCAACAGGCCGCCGGTGGTCACTCCGCTCTCCCGGGCGAGGGTGGCGGAGACGGCGATCCGGCCCGGTGCCAGGTCGTCGGCGGAGCCGGAGACGAAGTCGAGCTTCATGGTGTCGCGCACGGTGGCGGGGTCGACGCCGGAGATCTGCCGGACGCCGGTGCCGGTGAACAGGGTGGAGTCGGTGATCGGGTGCGCGGCGCGCACGCCGGGGGTCTCGGCCAGCCGTCGTACGGCGGCCGGGTCGATGCCCGTCATGGTGGAGCGGGTGCTGACGACGTAGTCGGCGCCGAGCCCGGCCGCGGCCTGGCGGTCGAGTGCCTGGCCGGTGGAGTGTCCGATGACGGCGAGGCCGGTGACGAGGCCGGTGCTGATCAGCAGGGTGGCG
>NZ_MWIG01000036.1:0-10371 GCF_002156145.1 Streptomyces sp. NRRL B-24572
CGCGGTGATCGGCTCGGCGATGCCGGTGCCGGTGTGCGTTGTCGCGGCCTCCCTGTGCAGCGTGTCGATCGCCTCGCGCACGGCGGCGGTGTCGGCGCTCCCGCCGTCCCGGCCGGTGATCGCGACCCGGGCGGGGCTGGGCGATCCGGGGAAGGCGTCGTTCATGCGCACCGCGGCGTCCACGGGGGCGACGCTGCGCGGCAGGCTGTCGGTGGTCGCCGGGTCCTGCAGGTGCATGCCGAGCGCGGGCAGTGTCATGGCGAGCAGGGCGAGCGCCGCGATGCCGCCGGCCAGCGTGGGGCGCCGGACGACCCCACGGGCCACGGCCGACCACGTGCGCGACGCGCGCGCCGCGGTCCTGCGCCGGCCCAGCCAGGGGATGCGGGCCTTGTCGACGCGGTGTCCCAGGGCGGCCAGGAGTGCGGGCAGCACCGTCAGCGAGCCGATCACCGTCAGGCCCACGACTACCACGGTGCCGGCCGTCAGGCCCTTGAAGACGTCGAGGCCGGTGAACAGCAGGCCGCACACGCAGACCATCACGGTGAGCCCGGACACCACCACGGCGCGGCCGGAGGTGCGGGCCGCGACCGCGAGGGCCTGCCCGGTGTCGTGTCCGGCGAGCCGCTCCTCGCGCTCCCTGCGCAGGTAGAACAGCGAGTAGTCGATGCCCACGGCCATGCCGACGAGCAGCACGATGGAGGAGGCGGCGCTGTTGACCGGCACCACCTTGCCGATGGTCTGCAGCAGACCGAAGGTGGCGGTCACGGCCGTTGCCGACAGGATCAGCGGGATGCCCGCGGCGATGAGCGATCCGAAGACGACGAGCAGGATCACCAGGGTGAGCGGCAGCGAGGTGACCTCGGAGCGCTGGAAGTCGTCCTTGATCGCGTCGTCCACGACGGCGTTGAGGCTGCGGTCACCGGCCTGCACGATCCGCAGCCGCGGATGGCCGTCCTGGACCTTCCTCACGGCGTCGACGACGGCGCGGTGGTTCTGCTTCTGCTTCTCGACGGGCCCGGCGATCTCGAAGGTCACGAGGCCGGAGCGGCCGTCCCGTGAGATCCAGCGCCCGCCGTTGGCGCCCAGGGGCGAGCCGATGTCGCGTACCGCACCCCCGGTGTCGCGCAGCGCCGCAACCAACTCCTGGGCCGCGCCCCTGAGTTCGGGGTTGGCCATGAACCTCGGGCCGCCGTCCTCACGGGATTCGCGGGACTGGATCAGTACGTTCTCGCGTATGGAGTCGCCGGCGTCCTCGGCGCGGACGATCTGCTGTGCCCGGCCCGCGTCGCCGGGATCGGTGGAGCGGGCGTCGTGTCCTGCGATCAGCCCGCTGGAGAGGACGGCGACGAGGACGAGGGCCAGCCAGCCGGTGATCGCCAGGGTGCGATGGCGGACCGACCACCCGGCGACGGCTTCCACGATCCCGCCTTCGGCCGCCGCCCTCCGGCCTGCCCCGTCCTGGGGTGTTCGGTCCGGCTTGCCTTTGCGCAGCATGGGCTGCTCTCCTTGGTGTGAAAGGTGTATCCAGGGAAAACTCGCCTCACGGCGAGGGAGATGCCTTCCGAATCTGGGCCGCCGAGTTGCCGCTCGGCGGCCCAGCTCATGGTGATCACACGTGGCGGGCCGGCCAGGGGCCCCGCTGTCGCGTGTTCTACTCGACCTCTTTGAGGATCCGCTCCATGGACTCCAAACGCTCCCGGACCTTCTCGAGTTGACGCTCGGTCCGCTGCTGGACATCGACCGCGGCCTCGGCCAGCCTGCGGTACTCCCCTTCGCGCGCGAGCGCGGCCTTGGCCCGGTGCGTGGCGCCGAGCTGCCAGACGACCACGGTGATCACGATCGTGATCAGCAGGAAGAGGCCCGCCGCGCCGACGACCTCCGTCCAGTCGGACCCGCTCATCGGGAGTCTCCCTTCCTCTTGTGCTCCTGCGCCGTGTCGGCGCTGGTCAGAGTCGGCAGTACGGCCGCGATCGATTCCGGCGTCAGGTGAACCGCGAAGGGTGTCACCTCATAAAATTTCATGGCTTTCCCCTCGGGTGAGATCTCCAGCTGCGCCGACACGAGCCCTGCCGCCTCCAGCTTCTTCAGATGGACCTGGAGCAGAGCCCGGCTGATCCCCAGGTCCCGAGCCAACTGGCTCACGTACTTGCGCCCGCCGGCCAGCACCGCCACGACCCGCAGACGGTGCGGGTTCGCGAGTGTCGCCAGCATCAGTACCAGCTCGTCGCCGGTGGGCATCGGCGTTCTCATAGCAACCCCCAGCACATGCAAAGAAATGTTAGCAGGTGCCTATTTCCTTTGTCGCCCGTAGATCGGGCCTGATCCTGTCGATCTTTGGCCGCCCGCCTGTTTCGGCAGGTCGTGGGGGCGCGGACGATGGAGGGGTTCTCGGTTGTTGTCAGTCGTACGAGGAGGGGAGTCGGCATGGCTCTGGAGATGCGTGACCGGTGCGAGCGCTGCGAGACGGCGGCCCTGGCGGCGGACGGGCCCGCCCGGATCTGCTCGTACGAGTGCAGCTACTGCGTGCCCTGTGCCGACGCCATGAACGACGTCTGTCCCAACTGCGGCGGCGAACTCGTCCCGCGCCCGCGCCGGGCCGTCGGGTGACCGCAGGTAGTTGAAGTCGCATATGCGCAGGTCGGCCGGGGGTCCGGCCGGCCGTCCATCAGTCTCACTGATGATAGTTGATACCTTCGCGAAGGTTTTTATTTCATGGGTCCATGACCGCATCCACCAGCTCCACTCCGGAGCCGGCAGCACTGCCGGCTCGTCCCGGGGCCTACCCGGACGGCAGGACCCCCCTCGCCGACGCCGTGCTCGCAGTCGCCCGACGTGACATCGCCACGTTCCACGCGCTGCCGCTCTCGCACGGCCGGTCTATCCGCGACTCCCACATGCGGGAGACCTACGAGGCGCTCTTCGGCGTCGCGCAGCTCGCGGCCGACGTGTCCTACAGCGGCACGATGCTCGATTCCTTCTTCCGGCCACGGGGCCCGCTCCGCGAGGCCCAGCGCCTCGCGGCCCGCAGCTTCGGCGCCGATGCCACCTTCTTCCTCTCCGCCGGCACGAGCACCGCCAACCGGGTCGCCCTGACCGCGCTGACCCAGCCCGGCTCCCGCGTCCTCGCGGACCGCTCCTGCCACCAGTCGGTGCACTTCGCCCTCAACTCGCTCGGCGTCGAGGTCGCGTACGCCCCCATGCAGCGCTGCTGCGACGGCTGCCCCCGGACGTACGCCGACCTGCCCCGGCTCCTGGAGATGTTCCGCGCCGCCGCCGCCGAGGGCCGGCCCTTCGACACCGTCGTCCTCTCCGCCGTCTCCTACGACGGCGTCCGGTACGACCTGCCGACCGTCCTCGCCGCCCTCGCCGCCGTCCACCCCACGGCGTCGGTCCTGGTCGACGAGGCCTGGGGCGCCGCCCACCGCTTCCACCCCCGGCTGCGCCCGCTCACCGCGCTGCACGCCGTCGAGACCCTGCGCGCCGCCGACCCCCGCTTCGCCCTGAACGTGGCCGTCACCCACTCCGCGCACAAGTCGATGTCCGCGCTCCGCCAGGGCTCCTACCTGCACCTCATCGGCGACGGCGAGGCCCAGGAGCGCACCGCGCAGGCCCTCTTCCAGCACCACACCACCTCGCCCAGCTGGCCCGTCCTCGCCAGCCTGGACCTCGCCCGGCTCCAGGCCGAGACCGAGGGCGAGACCCTCCTCGGCCGCTCCCTCGGGCTCGCCAGCACGCTGCGCGTCGAGCTCGCCACCGACCCGCGGCTCTCCGCGTACCGCCCGCTCGGGCCCGACGGCCACCTCACCGACGCCGCGCAGCTCGTCAGCGACGACCCCACCCGGGTCCTCGTCGACATCAGCGCCCTCGGCATCACGGCGGCCGACTTCCGCCGGATGCTCTTCGACGAGTACGCGCTGTACGTGGCCCGGGAGAGCGGCGACGCCGTCCTCTTCCACATCCACATCGGTGTGGACGAGGCCACCCTGCTGCGCCTGCTCGACGCCCTGCGCACCATCCAGCGCACCTACCGGAGCGCCTCCGCGGCCCTGGCCACGGGCACCTCCGAGCACTTCATCATCGCCTACCCGCCCGGCATCCCCATCACGGTGCCCGGCGAGAAGCTCTGCGAGCGGACGCTCAGTCAGATCGACGAGCTGCGCTCCAGCGGCTGCGAGATCTACACGCTGCGGAACCCGACCGTCTCCGCGCGCGAGCTCGCCGTCCAGGCCGCCGTCACCGGCTCCGTACCGGCCACCGTCGATCACCTGCCGGCCCGTACGAGTACGAGCGAGGCCCGCACGGGTGCGAGCGAGGCCCGTACGAGCGGGTCCCGTACGGCCGAGTGCCGTACCGAACAGCTCGCCGGTGCCGCCGCCGCCGTCTCGGCCGCCGGCACCACCGCGGCCACCGTCACGGCCGCCGCCACCGCCGTCGTCACCAGCTGATCCGCCACCCCCGATTTCGAGGAGAGCACCTCATGATCAAGATCGCGGACATCCGCAAGCACGCCGCCCGCTGGCCCCAGCGCGTCGCCGTCGTCGACGGCGAGACCCGCATGACCTGGGCGAGCCTCGCCGACAAGGTCAGCCGGGTCGCCTGCGCCATCCAGGACCTGCTGCCCGAGGCCCGGCCCGCCCGCGCGGTCTTCCTCGCCGAGAACAGCTGGGAGCTGGTGGTCTCCATGGCCGCCGTCAGCTCCCTCGGCATCCCCTGCGTCGGCCTCGACTACACCGCCGGGCCCGTCGCCACCGCCGCCGCGCTCGACCAGCTGGAGCCGACCGTCGTCATCACCTCGAAGGCCCACCGGGCGCTCGTCGAGGACTGCGGCTGGCCGGGCGGCAGAGACATACTCGACATATTCATCGACAGCGAGCCCGTGGGCCTGCCCGACGGCCAGACCGTCTCGGTCAGCTTCACCGACCTCCTCGTGTCGGCGCCGGGCGAACCGCAGCCGGTGGAGCAGCCGTTCGAGGCCTTCTCCTTCACCTCCGGCACCAGCGGCGTCCCCAAGATGGTCGTCCGGCGCACCTCCTTCGAGGCCCGCCGCTTCGCCGACCTCGTCGACCAGTACGCCTTCGACGAAGAGGACGTCCACCTCGTCACCGTGCCGCTCTACCACGCCTCCGGGCCGGGCTGGGCGCGCATCTTCCTCACCCTGGGCGGCACCGTCGTCCTCGGCCCGCACGACGACGCCGGGGAGCTCATCCGCATCATCCAGGACGAGGGCGTCTCCACCACCCTCATGGTGCCGCCCGTCCTGGCCCGGGTCGTCGCCCACCCGGACTCCGAGCACCTGCACAAGACCTCCCGCCTGCACTTCGTGCTCTCCGGCGGCCGGCACCTCAACCGGTGGGTCATCAACAACGCCTGGGACCGTCTCGGGCCGGTGCTCCACCTCTACTACGGGACCACCGAGACCGGCGTGAACGTCATGATCGGCCCCGAGGAGCTGCACGTGGCGCCCTGCCGCTCCGGCCGCCCCATGCCCGGCAACACCGTCGTCGTCCTCGACGCCGACAACAAGCCGCTCCCGAAGGGAAGTCGGGGCAGGGTCGCCATCGCCAGCTACCAGTTGATGGACAGTTACGCGACGAGCGAGCCCGACTTCATGACCCTCGACTACGGCGGCCGTACGCAGCGCTTCCTGCTCACCGGTGACAGCGGGCTCGTCGACGAGGCGGGCCGGCTCGAACTCACCGGCCGCAACGACGGCGTCGCGAAGGCCGAGGCCGGCAAGCCGCTCGACGTCAACATCTTCGGTCTCGAAGCCGACTTGATGGACCTGCCCTGCGTCCGGGAGACCGCCGTCCTGCGGACCAGTCTTCCCGGTGCGGGCGAGGTGCTCGTCGTGCCCTTCACGCCGGTCGCGCCCGAGCGCCAGGAGAGCGGCTACCGGGCGGTCAGCGCCGCCTGCGCCCGCCGGGTGCCCTGCCTCCCGGCGTACGTCGTCCCCGTCGACGCCATCCCGTACAGCCCGACCGGCAAGGTCAGGGCCGCCCAGCTCCTTGAGTCGGTCCTGCCGCTGCTCGACATCCGGCCCGCGGACTCCCGCGAGCCGGAGCCGGCCGGAGTCTGATCCGTACGACTCCGCTGGTCCGTACGACTCCGCTGGTCCGTACGGCCCCGCTGGTCGGTACGACTCCGCTGGTCGGTACGGCCCCGCTGGTCCGTACGGCTCCGCCACGGGCCGGGTCCCGTACCCCTCCACAGGACCCGGCCCCCTCCCCGCCCTTTCCTCCCACTCCCAGCCGGCTCAGGCCCGACAGGAAGACTCATGAACAGTCAGAACACGTACACGCGAGGCGTCCTCCTCTGCCTCCTGGCCACGGTGTCCTGGGGCGCGATGTTCCCCCTCATGGACTCCACCCTCCAGCACATCGACCCCTTCACCTTCACCGTGATGCGGTACACCATCGCCGGTGCGATGTTCCTGGTCTTCCTGCGGATGCGGGAGGGCAGGGCGGGGCTCCGCCTCAAGGGCGAGCGCATCGGTCTGGCCTGGCTGTTCGGCACGGCCGGCTTCGCGGGCTTCCAGTTCCTGGTCTTCTTCGGCCAGGACCTGATCGGCGAGCGCGGCGCGCTCAACGCCTCGATCATGATGGCGACCATGCCCATGATGGGCTTCCTGGTGAACTGGGTGCTGAAGAAGGTCGTTCCGCCGAAGTTCTCGCTCGTCTTCATCGCGATGTCCTTCGTCGGCACCATCCTCGTCGTCTCCGACGGTGACATCGGCTCGCTGATCGCCGACCCGAAGACGGCCGGCGCCGACGCCCTGCTGCTCTTCGCCGCGCTGTGCTGGGTCGTCTACACCTCGGGCGCGAGCTACTTCCCGACCTGGTCCCCGATCAAGTACACCGCCATCACCACGGTCCTCGGCCTCGCCTCCGCCGCCGTCATCACGGCGATCATCCTGGCCGCCGGCGGCGTCCCGGTCCCGACGGCGGGCGCCGTGGGCTCGATCCTGCCCCAGCTGGCCTACATGAGCGTCATCGCCGGCTTCGTCGGTGTCCTCGGCTGGAACTTCGGCAACCGCTACCTCGGCCCGCTCAACGGCGTCCTGTTCATGGACGTGGTGCCGATCACCGCCTTCGTGATCTCCGCCCTGACCGGTGTCGTCCCGGCCGGCATGCAGATCGTCGGTGCCTCGCTCACCGCCGCGGCGCTGGTCTTCAACAACCTGTACCTGCGCCGGGTGGCCGCCAAGGCCGCGGCGGCCGCCCCGGCCCCGACGCCGGTCGTGGCTTCCGGTTCGGGTTCCGGTACGGCCTCCGGTACGAGCTCCGCTTCCGCTCCTGCGCCCGTCGGCTCCGGCAGCAGGTCCTGACCGGTCCCGACCCGCTGAACGCGTACGGCGTGGCCTCCCACCTCCGTGGGGGGCCACGCCGTTTTCCGTTCCTCATGGCGGGCACGCGGCTGATCAGCCGCGCAACCCGTC
This sequence comes from Streptomyces sp. NRRL B-24572, assembly GCF_002156145.1. Classification (NCBI taxonomy): domain Bacteria; kingdom Bacillati; phylum Actinomycetota; class Actinomycetes; order Kitasatosporales; family Streptomycetaceae; genus Streptomyces; species Streptomyces sp. NRRL B-24572. The sequence goes on from NZ_MWIG01000036.1 coordinate 7,436, forward strand.
GAGGAGGACGGCCCGCAGTTCCTCGTGCCGCTCGGCGAGGTCCTTGCGCCGGCTGAGGACGTCCGAGATGTGCTGCATGCCGAAGAAGGCGGAGACCAGGACGCGGGCCGCCGCGCGCGGTTCCACTCCGGCCCGCAGTTGTCCCGCGTCCCGGGCATCGGCGATCAGCCGGGTGAGGTAGTCCTCCCAACCGACGTACGGCTCCGGCAGCTCGGCGTCGATCAGCGCCCGCTCGATCTGGAGCCGCGCGCCGGCCTGGACGACGATGTCCGTCGCGAACGCCCGGGTGACCGTGTCGAGGACGGCGGTGAGCGTGTCGAACGGCTCCTCGTGGTTGCCCTCGGCGCCCTTGAGGATCTCGGGCCAGCGCGCGTAGTGCTCCTGCACGACCGCGACGGCCAGGGCTTCCTTGTTCGTGTAGTGGAAGTACACCGCTCCCTTGGTCATCTCCGCGCGTTCGGCCACGTCCTGGAGGGTCACGGTCGCGTAGCCGCGCTCGGCGAAGAGCTGGGCCGCCGACTGGAGGATGTGGTTCTTCGTGCGCCGGGCGCGTTCTTGCTTCGGTTCGCTTCGGGGTGTCGCCATGCCTGTCCGCCTCTCTCGTGCCTACGCCTTGCAATATACATTCCCGAAGGTATATTTCTTGCTGCCGAGGGGCCACCGAGGTCCCTCGCCGACCACGATGCTTCACCTTGTAGGGGGATAAGGATGTCCATCGGTGTGCTGCAGACCGCGTTACCTGCCGGACCGCTCGCCTCGACCGTCGAGCCGCTCGCCTCGACCGTCGAGCCGCTCGCCTCGACCGTCGAGCCGCCGGCCTCGATCGTCGAGCAGCCCGCGCCGGCCGTCGGGCGGCTCCAGTCCATGATCCGGGAGGTCAAGGACGGGCTGAGCTTCGACCGCACGATCTCCCGCCGGTTCGTGCACCGCGCCTCGGTGACGGAGGTCTTCCTCACCGACGCGGCCGCGGCCGGGGCCGACCGCTTCCTGGTCGGCGCCCAACTGCCCCGGAACCACGCGCTGTACCGCCCGGAGGAGACCGGGCAGTGCGACTTCATGCTCCTCGTCGAGACCGTGCGTCAGGCCGGCATCTTCCTGAGCCACCGCTACCACGACGTGCCGCTCGGCCACCACTTCATCTTCAAGGCCCTGTCGCTGCGCATCAGCGACCCGGCCGCCCTCCGGGTCGGCTCCGGGCCGCTCGCGGCGGTCCTCGACGTCAAGGTCGTGACCCCCGCCGGCGCGCGGAACCCGCGCCGCTTCGACGCCCGCTTCGACATGGTGATCGAGGTCGGCGGCCGGGAGTGCGCCCGCGCCTCCGCCGGGGTCGTCGTGATCGACGGCGTGCGGTACGGGCGACTGCGGCAGCGCGGCCGGATCGCGGAGACCGCCCCGCAGGCGAGCGCCCCGGCGTACGGGGCGGGCACCGGCGACGACCGGGCGGTGCTGCTCCCCGTACCCGCCGAAGAGGCGCGGCCCCTGCCGGACGGCACCCGGGAATGGCGGCTGCACGTCGACCCCACGCACCCCGGCTACTTCGAGCACCCCTCGGACCACGTGCCCGGGATGCTGCTCCTGGAGGCCTTCCGGCAGGCGGCCCGGCAGGCGGCCCGGCAGACGGGTCAGGAGACGGGTCAGGAGACGGGTCAGGAGACGGCCCGTCAGGCGGATCAGCGGACGGCGGGAGGCACGGCGCTGACCACGCTGACCTCTCTGGACGCCGAATTCGCCGTCTTCGGCGAGCTCGCCGAGGCCGTTGCCGTCGAGGCCACGGCGGGGGAGGACGGCCGGGTGCGCCTCTCCGCCACCCAGGGCACACGCGTCCTCGCCACGGCCGTGGCCCGGTGCGCGTGACCGCACGGCGAAAGGTTCAGGGGAAGAACGGACGAGCGTAGAAAGGCAGAAGGATGGAACTCCAGCACTTACGGGCCTTCCGCGAAGTGGCCCGGGAACTCAGCTTCACCCGCGCGGCCCACAACCTGCACTATTCCCAGCCCGCGGTGACCGCGCAGATCAAGGGCCTGGAAGAGGACATGGGAGCCTCGCTGTTCCAGCGGCGTGGCAACCGTGCCGTGGAACTCACGCCGGCCGGGGCGCGCCTGCGTCCGCTCGCGGAGCAGATCCTCGAACTGGTCGAGACGGCGCAGTACGAGATCGCCGACCCCGCACCCGCGCCCGCCAGGGCGAGCAGGCGGATGCCCCCGCTCGGAGGCAACGGCTTCGGGGCCGGCCGCCTGACTGAAGGCCGCCTGACCGATGGCCGCCTGGCCGATGGTCACCTGACTGGCAGTCGCCTGACCGACAGTCGCCTCGCCGACGGCCGTCTCACCGGCAGAGGGAGAAGAGCATGAGCATCGCTCCCGCGCGGGCCGCGTTCTTCGACGTGGACGAGACCCTGATCACCTGCAAGAGCATGGCCTGCGTCCTCGCCCGGTACTGGGGGCGCGGAGAGGTGGCCGCCCGCAGACTCGCCGCGGCGCGCGCCTCGCTCCAGCGCCAGATCCGCGAGGGCGTGCCCCGCGAGCAGGTGAACCGTTCCTTCTTCCGCTTCCTCGCCGGCAGTCACCTGGACGACCTGGAGACCTGCGGCCGGGAGTGGTACGAGACGGCCCGCGCCGGCGGACTGCTCCACGCCCCCGTGTACGAGGCGCTGCGCCGCCACCGGGACGCCGGCGACCTGATCGTCCTCGTCTCCGGAGCCTTCTCCGCCTGCCTGGACCCGCTGGCCCGGGAGATCGGCGCCGATCTGGTGGTGTGCACCGTCCCCGAGGTGACCTCGCAGGGACGGCTCACCGGAGAACTGTCCGGCCCGCCCATGATCGGCGAACCCAAGGCCGAGGCCGTCCGCCGGATCATCTCGGCCTTCGGCCTCGCCGCCGAGGAGTGTTTCGCGTACGCCGACGACGAGAGCGACCTGCCGCTGCTGCGCTCCGTCG